>NZ_POYR01000169.1:0-41831 GCF_002912425.1 Campylobacter concisus | reverse complement strand
CTAAATTTAGTGATAATAAGGCTATATAAAGGCTTTTTTGATTAAGAATTTATGCGTTTAAAATGAAAAAAATTTTGTGACATTTTTGGGTTATTTTATCAACTACTATGCCATTTTGATGAACAAAAACTTAAAATTTTAAAATTTATATAGATAAATATAAAAATTTTCACACATTTATAAAAAATTTACACATTATTAACCCCTAAACTTAGGCTTTTCTTAAGGGTATTGTACCAAAGTACAATATAACTAAATTTTTTTCTTGGCTAAAATCTTGATATAGGTCAATAAAATCCAAAGGGAGGCACTAAGATGCAAAAGTTAGGCGTTATCAAAAATATCCTAGGCGGTGAAATCGTAGCTGTTGATAAAAGCGGCAACGAAAGAGTCTTGAAGGTGGGCGATAGCATTTTTGAAGGCGAAACGATAAAGGCTAATGGCTCTGCAAAAGCAGTGATCGCAGCAAACGACGGCAAAGAGGTCAGCTTGCAAAACGGCGAAAGTCTGAGCCTAGATAAAGAGGCAAATGCACTTAGTGACAACCCAGAGATAGCCTCTATCCAAAAAGCCTTGCTAAACGGTGCAAACATCACAGACCTTGAAGAGACTGCAGCTGGTGGCAACCAAGGCGGTGGCAATGCTACTGGAGATGGCGTGAGTTTAGGCGCTGCAAGCTTTGCTGAGGGCGGCCACTACTCAAATATCAATGAAAACTATAGAAATTTAACCGACGCAAATAGAGCTTTTCAAACTCCAGAAAACTCAATAGGCGGCTATAACGATGCAGGCACAGATGCGGATACGACAACTCCTATCTCACCAGCTACGCCTGTCACACCAAGCACTCCAGTAACGCCATCAACTCCAAGTACTCCAAGCACTCCTGGCGTAACTGTAACTCCAGGCACCCCTTCACCTGCTAATCCTCCAGTCATCACGCCTCGTCCTGGCGCAGTAGAGATCACTACTAGCATCGATCCTGCTGCTAGCGAGGCAAGAGAGAGTGGCGCAGGGGCAAACGGTGAGGGCGGACACTATCTTGTTTATAAACTAGGTCTATCAGGCACTCCAGTAAGCCCAAGTGGCGAGACAACAGACCTTGCTCTAAATTTCATAGGCGGCACTAGAGGAGAGGATTATTCAAACGTGGTTGAGTACTCAACTGACAATGGAGCGACATTTCAGCCACTATCAGGCTACACGATAACTGGCGTAAATATAGAAGATATCTCAAAAGTGCAAGTAAGGATAAAGGTGCTTGACGATAACGGCCAAGACACCACAAAAGGTCCTTTGCATCACAACCAAAACGAGGGTGAGAACACTGGCCCTCAAGGCATGACTATCGACAACGTACAAAAAACTGATATGGTTGATAATTTTGCTGTATTTAAAGAGGGTGTGAAACTAAGTGTCACACCAAACAGTAGCTACCTGCTACCAACAACTAATGCAAATATGGCTGAAGGCAAGATTATAGATAATGACGACAACATCGAGCTAAATAAAGACATCAAAGGCAATATCGCAAACTATACAAATTTAAACACAAATGATGGTGATGATACAGTTAGCATAAAAGCAAATTTAGAGAATTTACACTTAAATACTGGCTCTGGTAACGACGTGGTAAATTTTGATAAAGAGGTTACGATTAGCGGCACTAAAAATAGCCCTAGCGTAGGTGGTGTTCTTGGACATTATAATAGTACTACTATAAATCTTGGTAGAGGCGATGATGTAGTAAATATCAATGCTGATCTTAGTATATTTAAGGCTGAGATCAAACTTGGCGCGTATACTCATAGCTCAAGCAATAGCGCTCACGACGAAGCAGGAAATAACACTTTAAATATCAATGCAAATATCCTTGGCAAAGAAACATTTAAAGTTATAGACCCTAATATCCATAATAGCTGGTACAATGATAACCGCATCCACACAGGTGACGGCGATGATGTGGTAAACGTAAAAGATGGTGTGAGAATAGAAAAAGTAAATATCCAGATGGATACTGGTAGTAATACTTTTAAAGCAAACAATATAACCATGACAGATGTGTGGGTAGATACTAGCGACAGATACTCTGAGGCAAGAGATGTAAATACTATGGAGATATCAAACTCTACGCTAACAAATGTAAATTTAAATAGAGAGTCACAAGATGCAGTGCTGGGATATCAAAGTCTAAAACTAGATAATAACAAAGGCGAGAGCGTTACAGCTTATGCAAAAGACCTACTTGAAGTAAAAGGCAATAATGATGGCAATAGTCACTATGAAACTGGATCATTTAGCTCAGCTCACGTTATAGCAGATGGTATAAGTATAGGTCAAGCAGGCTTTAGCAATAAAACAGGTGTTGATTTTACAGCTGATATATCAAATTTAACAGCTAAAACTCGTGTGTGGGTAGGTAGCTATGGCGAAAGTAATGATACGATAAATTTTAAAGGTAACAACATCTTAAATAACCTTGACGATTCAAGTAGTGCTGATATAGATACAAGAGGTGGCAACGATACTATAAATTTTGAAGGCAAAAACGTAGCTGGTGCCATCAATATAAATACTGACGCTGGCAATGACACCATAAATATCGGTGGCGAAACTAAATTTGGTGGAACACATGAAAAATATGTATATAAAAGCGTTCAGTTTTCTAGTATAAGAATGGGCGATGGCGACGATACGATAAATATCGACAAAGGCGCTGAGCTAAAAAGCACTACCATAAGCATGGGCGATGGCGATGACGTTGTAAATTTAAATGGTAGTTTAAAACATGCTGGTGGTACATACTGGGATGGCTCAAGTACTATTGATCTTGGTAGTGGCAACGATATCATACATATCGGCAAGGACGCAGAGATAAATGCAGACGGCATGACTAGTGCTGGTGGTAGTTATAAAAAAGAGCATGGCGGCATAGTTATCCAAGGTGGAGTAGGCACTGATACACTAGATATTGCTGGAAATATCGACTTTAGCAAGGTAGCTGGCTTTGAAAAACTTACTCTTGGCGGCAGTGAAAACAACGTAACACTAAATTTAACTATAAATGACGTGCTAAATATCACAAATGGCAACGGCACTAACCGCACTCTTAGGATAGATGGCGAAAATGGTGATCAAGTAGATATGTCAGCCTTTAGCAAAGGTGGGGTAAATTCTGAGGGATACAGAGAATTCTCAGCAACGTCTAATGGCGCGACATTTACCATCGAGATAAAAGACGAAATAGTCTTACACTCTTAAATTTCATGCCCTAGTCTCCTAAACTAGGGCAAATTCTTATAAAATTTCAAATTTTAGTACCATAGTACAATTTACAAAGCTCTTTCAAGATATTAAAATACGTTCAAAATTTTTAAATAAGGAAGTAAAATGGCAACAAGGATAGGCGTTATAAAAAGCATCTCACAAGGATCAAGCGTAATCGCAACTGCAAAGGATGGCACACAAAGAGTGTTAAAAGTAGGCGATGAAATTTTTCTTGGTGAGACTATACAGACAACTGATTTTGACTCAAAAGTAGTCATAACTGCAAACGATGGCAAAGACATTGCGATCATCGGAAAAGATACCCTAAATTTAGACAAGAGCGTAGCTCACAACGATAGCTTTGGCGACGATAGCGTAGCTGATGTAAGCGCTATACAAAAAGCACTTCTTGATGGTGCAAACATCACTGATCTTGAAGAGACTGCAGCTGGTGGTAACCAAGGTGGCAACGCTGGCGGAGACGGCGTAAGCTTAGGCGCAGCTAGCTTTGAAGAGGGTGGTCACTACTCAAACATTACTGATGATTATAGAAATTTACCTGATTCAAACAGAGTCTTTCAAACTCCAGAAAACTCAATCGGTGGCTACAATGATGGCAATGACGCAGGCAACGCAACTCCTGTTGCGCCAGTCATACCTCCAATCAGCGTTGATATCAAAACTTTAACTGATGATTTTGGCACTATAACTGGGGATTATAACTTAGATGCGCCAAGCGTACCTCGCACAAATGACGCTACTCCAACTATAAGCGGCACAGTTGAGCCTACTGCTGTAAGAGCGGTTGTTAGCGTGCTTGACAAAGACGGACACGAAGTCTTTACAAAAACTCTAAATCCAAGCGACTATGCTGATGGTAAATTTAAATTTACAACTGATGAGTTAAGCGTAAATGGTAGCCATGATGGCGACTATGAAGTAAAAGTAGTAGCTACTGGAAGAGACGGCAGTACTGCAACCGATACTGGTAATTTCGTGCTTGATACAGTTGCAAAAATAACTATAAACGTTGAAACAGAGATGAGCCTTGTTAAAGAGTCTGAGATGAGTAGCGGACTAAAAGGAAATTTCTGGTTTAACCATATCTATGAAGAAGGCGTAAGAGGTACTGAGCTAAGACCTTATGCCTTTAATAATACAACATACGCTCATAACGGCATGAAGCAAAATGATTTTGTCGAATACTATACAAACAATACCAAGCCTTGGGCAAGTTTTAAAGCAAAAGAGCTAAATTTCCAACAAGGTAAAGGTGGCGATAGAGATAATGTTGATAGCGATGCTGGAACAGTATCAGGACTTGACGGTGCTCACAATATGGTCGGTAAGGTCGATCTTGATGGCAATGTAGTAACTCCAAATAATGAGTGGGTAGCTCCAAATTTCAAAGCGCTTGAGTACTTCATCGACAACGCAAAAGGTAGCGATATTCATATCGTAAGAGATGCTCCTAATGGCAAAAACACAACAGCTGGTGCGATGATAAATTTAAAAGGCACTATGTATCTTGAGCCGGGCGATTATAAATTTGACGCAAAAGGTACTGATGATAGCGTAAGATTTAAGGTTGATGGCGTTACTATGGTTGATTATGACACTATCCACTCGGGAAATAGAGCCACAGTTACAACTTTACACGTTGATAAAGCAGGTTACTATGACTTTGATATGAGCTATGCAAACTATATCTTTTGGGGTAAGCTAAAACTAACAGTTTCAAAAGATGGCGGACCTGAGAGCATACTTGGCTCAGAGGCAAGTGGCATAAAACTAAATTCAACCGACTTTGACAGCTATGTAGATACAGTAACAAGAAATGTCTATAAAGTCACTCAAAAGATCACAGGAACTGTGGATAATGTAGAAGATGGACAGATCGTAACTGTGACATCAAGCACAGGCGAGAGCCATACAGCTAAAGTGGTAGATGGCAAATATGAAGTTGAGTTTAAAACAAGCGATCCAAAAGCGACATACACAGCTAAGGTTAGCGACCTTGTAGGTAACGAGGCGCAGGCATCATCAACTAAGCTAAATGTCGCTAATACAGACCTAATAGACGCGATAGATAATGACGCAAGCGTTGTAAGCGCAAATACAAATACAGGTATAAATGACGCAACTAAATATTATAAATTTACAACTGATGATATCGCTCAAACTGATAAATTTTCATCTAATGCGCCACTACCAGTACTAAGCGATAAGACTCCGACATTTACGGGCAGCATAGATAGCAGCGCAACTAAAGCTATCATCACTGTTCTTGATAAAAATGGACATGAAGTCTTTACAAAAGAGCTTAGCCAAAGCGAATTTGCAAATGGTAAATTTGAAGTCACATCTGATAACTTAGAGGATGGCAACTATAACATCAAAGCAACTGCTGTCTTTTCAAATGGCGACAAGAGCACAATAGTTAGCGAATTTGTAGTTGATAAAACACCAGTTACTATAGAAAACATCAAGATCATCGAAAATGATGGCGAGGGACTACATCATACGCTTAAATTTAACCTCAAAAACTATGAGGATGGCGATAAGATCGAGAGTATAAAAATCGTAACTGCTGACGGAACTACTAACGTAATCTCTGTTGGCACTACTAAGCCAACTAATGGTGTGCTAAGCTTTGAGTACGATCATAAGATAAAACTAGGCGATAAGATAGAAGTTGAGATGACTGATAAAGCTGGTACAAAATATACTCATGTAAATGAAATTTTAGTTCCAACTATGACGCAGTTTGAAAACGGCAATGACACAACTACAAATGCAAATAACCGCTCAGCTGAGAAGTTGTGGGGTACTATGGAGATGAGCGAAGATGGTTTTAGAGCTGATGGCTCAAGGATCGTTTCAAATGACGCTGTGCCATACCTAAGAGCTGTGATCCCAGAAGATGCAACAGCTGGCAATGCTAGCAATAATCAAACTGTAAGTGAGTTTTTAAATAGTGGTAGAGGCATATCATGGGGCACTGGCGATGTTAGATTTGTAGCAACCAACATCGATACAGGTGTTTCAAAAGATCTATTATCTCAAGCGATAGAAAAACCAATAGGCAATGTAACGCCTGATCACTACAACAGACTTACAGGCTATAACAACAGACTTGATGCCGCTGGCAAGATGGCTGATGGTGTTTATAAAATTTCTATCGATGGTAAATATCAAGGTGGAGATGAGCTACTTTACAACTCTATCAGATTTACGATCGATGCAACAGCTGCAACGATAAAAGACTCAAATTTAAGCTACGATGCAGCTACAAATAAAACCACATGGAGTGGAAATTTAAGTGAAAATGGAGTTGGTGCAAGCTATACATTAAAACAACACTTTGAAGAGGCGGTAAAAGGCATAGCTCTAAAAGATAGCATCACTTTAAGAGATGCAAATGGACACATCATAGCTGCAAATTCTGTAACGCTTGATGATAATGGAAATTTCGAAGCGGTATTTAACGGCGAAGTAAAAGCAAGCGATGTCTATCTACAAATTTCTGATATCGCTAAAAATACAACAGTAGATGCAGAAAATAACAACAATAATAATGTCATCACAACAAGTGAAGGCAACGACATTATCAATGTTGGAGATGGAAACAACGTGATCAATGCAGGACGCGGTGAAAATGAAATTCGCACAGGCAATGGCAACAACGTAATCATCACTGGCGATAACAACGACGTCATAACCACAGGAAGTGGCAACGACTACATCGACGCTGGCAGAAGCGGCTATACTGGCATGAACAAAGGCGATCTAGTAAATGCTGGCGCTGGTGATGATAAGGTTGTATTTACCTTTGATAATCCAAGAGCAGCTCTATCTCAAAGCCTAGATGGCGGTACTGGCACAGATACGCTTATCATGCGTCCAGTGGCAAAGGATGGCACTATCGACTTTGATAAGATAGACAACAAAGGCTTGAATAACGCGATCAAGAGTTTTGAAGAGATCCAACTTGGCATGGATGAGCATGGCAATGACAATCAAGCTGTTAAGCTACTAAATTTAAAAGCGGATAATGTATTTAGCATCACTGATGATGTAAATACTATCTTAAAAATAAGTGGCGATAACAAAGATAGCGTTTCATTAAAAGGATTTACTGAGGCTACAAATCAAAGTGGTGTCGAATCTGGATATACAAGATACGAGGGTGAAACAAGCACAGCAAAAACTATCTATATAGACATCGATAACGACATAAACAAACAACTTGTATAAAATTTGGGCTTTTTAGCCCAAATTTCTTTTTTTTAAATTTCTATTTTACTCCCAAAAAACGCCTCTAAAACCATCTTTGTACCAAAGTACAATATACAAATTTAATAAAAAACACTAGAATAAATCAAAAATAAAAGTAAGGAATAAAGATGGCAGCTGTAGCCGGCAAGGTAAAAAGCGTCACATCTGATGTTATAGCGATAGATAAAAACGACCGTGTAAGAGTTCTAAACGTAGATGATGAGGTTTATATAGGAGAGAGTATAAAGGGTGAGAGCCAAAGTGCTAGCGTGACTATCACTGCAGTGGATGGTAGCGATATATCACTAAATGGATATGACACGATATGGCTTGATAGTAGCGTGGTAAGTGCTGATACAAGCGCCGAAAATAGCATCGATACTGATGCACTTTTTAGAGCGCTTCTTGGAGAAAACTACGCTGAGATACTTGATCAGATGAATGAAAAAGTAGAAGATATGTTTGCAAAAGCGCAGCCAAATGAGGCTGAAAATAGCTCAAATAGCCTTGAGAGCAGTGAAAATTTAGCGCACAAACATAGCGCAAATGATGAGATTTTATCTGACTCAAACGAGCTAAAAGTAGATAACTCTTATGAGCATGCAAATTTTGACGCAACTACGATATATATCGAGATCGATAACGATCTAAACAAACTTTCATAAATTTGAGCCTCTTGGCTCAAATCATTTTAAAAAACTCAAATTTAACTAACATCTCTTATAATAAGCCAAAATTTACAAAAGGAAAACGATGAAGAAAATTTTAATCATCGCAGGCTCTTGCAATAGTGGCACAGCAGGGCTTCAGGCTGATATAAAGACATGCGCTAAGCTAAATTGTTACAGCGCAACGGCGGTCACTTCGCTAGTTGCTGAGACCACAGATGCGATAAAAAGCGTAGTTTGTTTAGAGTCTAGCTTTGTTAAAGATGAACTTAGCACGCTTGCGGAGGAATTTAGCTTTGATGCCATAAAGATCGGCATGCTATTTAGCGAGGAGATAATGGACGTGGTGCATGAGTTTTTACTCACTCAAAAGTGCAAGATCGTGCTTGATCCAGTCTGCGTCTCAAAGAGCGGCCACAAGCTCATAAAAGATAGCGCAGTAGAGAAGCTAAAAGAGCTAATGAAGCTTGCCACCGTCGCCACGCCAAATTTAGATGAGGCAAACGTCCTTTTTGGAGGGAATTTTAAAGATCTGCCTTGCGATATCATCGTGAAAAAACATGTAAGTGAGGATAGCAGCATAGATACGCTTTATAGAAAAGATGGCTCACTGCAAAATTTCAAAACCCCGCTTGCTAGCCCGCTTGTGATGAGCGGCACTGGTTGCACTTTCTCAACGGCGCTTGCTTGCTACCTTGCAAAGGGCAAGAGCTTGGAGGAGGCTATAGGGCTTTCAAAAGAGTACATCTGCTCCATTATAAAAGAGAGTATCGACACAAAACTAGGCAAAAACCGCCTACTTTGGCACGGAGCAAAGTAAATTTAAGCCTAAAATTTAGGCTTAAATTTGATAGTTTTGCTTTACGCCTCTAATATCGCGCCGTTGCTTGCGTTTGTGACTAGTTTTTGATACTGCCTTAGCCAGCGAGAGGTTAGCGCCTTATCAACTGGCTTAAATTCTGCTCTTCTCTTTGCGATCTCGGCTTCGCTTAGGCGAACGTTTATCTCGTATTTATCGACGTCTATATCGATGATGTCGCCATCTCGTAGCAGGCCTATCATGCCGCCTTCAGCCGCTTCTGGGCTTACGTGGCCGATGCTTAGACCTCTTGTCGCCCCACTAAAGCGACCATCTGTGATGAGCGCTACGTCTGCGCCAAGTCCTCGTCCCATGATGAGCGAAGTAGGGCTTAGCATCTCTTGCATGCCTGGTCCCCCGCGTGGGCCTTCGTAGCGGATGACAACGACGTCGCCTTTATCTACTTTGCCACTTGAGATGCCGGCAATAGCTTCATCTTGTGAGTTAAAGCAGACTGCCTTTCCGCTAAATTTACGCTCGCCAACGATGCCAGCTGTCTTGATGACACAGCCTTGCTCAGCTAAATTTCCAAACAAAATGGCAAGTCCGCCGACCTGAGAATAGGCATTTTCCACCTTGTGGATGACGCTTTCATCTTTTATGTCGCTGGCACGTACGCGCTCGCCCAAAGTTTCGCCGCTAACTGTTAGGTTGTCCAAATTTAGCATGCCGTGGTCTCTGCGTGAAATTTCTTTTATCACCGCATTCATACCGCCAGCTCTGCCGACATCCTCCATATGCACGTTTGGCAAGCTTGGGCTGATCTTAGCGATGTGAGCGATGTTTTGGCTGATCTTATTTAGCTCTTTTATGTCTAAAATTACGCCAGCTTCTCTTGAGATAGCTAGCATGTGAAGGACGGTGTTGCTGCTGCCACCCATCGCCATATCAACGACAAGTGCGTTGCGGATCGCCTTTTCGTTTAGTATGTTTCTTATCTTAAATTTCTCATCAAGGGCGATCTGGCAGATCCTGCGAGCAGCCTGCCTGATGAGCTCCTCACGCTCTGGAGTAAGTGCCAAGATAGTGCCGTTGCCAGGAAGCGCTATACCCATCGCTTCGCAAAGTGTGTTCATAGAATTTGCCGTAAACATACCGCTACAGCTGCCTCCACTTGGACATGCGTTGCACTCGATATCTCTTAGCTCGGCCTCGTCTATCTCTTTGGTCTCAAATTTACCAACCGCCTCAAACGCAGTCGCAAGATCGATCGGCCTGCCATCTTTTGTGTGGCCTTTTCTCATAGGGCCGCCGCTTACAAAAATGGTTGGGACATTGACCCTTAAAGCACCCATAACCATGCCAGGGACGATCTTGTCGCAGTTTGGCATACAAACAAGCGCGTCAAGCGCGTGAGCGTTCATCACTGTCTCGATCGAATTTGCGATGATCTCGCGGCTAGGCAAGCTATATAGCATGCCCCCATGCCCCATCGCGATGCCGTCATCCACGCCGATGCAGTTAAACTCAAACGGCACACAGCCATTTTTGCGAATTTCATCTTTTAAAATTTGTGCGTATTTGTTTAAGAAAAAGTGCCCAGGTATGATCTCTATAAAGCTGTTTGCAACGCCGATAAATGGCTTAGCAAAGTCCTCGTCTTTTAGCCCAGTCGCACGTAAAAGTGAGCGGTGCGGGGCTCTTGTGTAGCCTTTTTTGATTATATCGCTTCTCAAATTTGATCCTTTTTTAAAATTTGAGAGGATTTTATCACATCTAAAGTATCAAAAATTTTAAAGCTTGGCCGCGCATGGCAGCCAAGTAAATTTTAATATTCATCAAAGAATTTTTGAATTTCTTTGGTGTCGCTCGTCTTTGTGAGGGCTAGCATGAGTAAAATTCTAGCCTTTTGCGGGTTTAGATCGCTTGCGGTGATGAAATTTCCATTATCATCCATCTTTTTGTTGCTATCTACGTAGCCACTGCCAACGATCGCGCTTCTTACTATCTTTATGCCTTTAGCGTTTGCCTCTTGAAGCACGGTAAATACGTTGTTGTGGATGCTGCCGTTACCTGTGCCTGCGTGGATGATGCCCTTTGAGCCGACATCTATCAGGTGTTTTGCGATATCGCCGTAGTCATTTGCATGTGAGTAGATGATATCGACCCTTGGTAAGGCCTCTAGCTTGCTTACGTCAAAGACGCTGTTTGCGGTGTGTTTTTTGAGGCTTTTTGTGCTGTAAACGACCTTGCCATAATAGACCCTGCCGATGGCGCCAGTGTTTCTTGACTTAAATGTATCGACTGATGAGGTGTTTGTTTTTGTAACCTCTCTAGCAGCGTTGATCTCGTCATTTAGCACGACCAAAACGCCATTGCCAATGCTTTCTTTGCTAGCTGCTACGCTTACTGCGTTATATAAATTTAGCGGACCATCAGCGCTCATAGATGTGGCACTTCTCATAGCACCTACTAAAACGACAGGCTTATCTGACTTGACGACCAAATTTAAGAAGTAAGCAGTCTCTTCGAGGGTGTCGGTGCCGTGAGTTATGACGATACCATCCACGTCCTTGCTGGCAAGTAGCTCATTTACGCGTTTTGCAAGCTTTAGCCAAATTTCATCAGTCATGTTGTTTGAGCTGATGTTTGCGACTTGCTCGCCTTTTACATTTGCTAAATTTGCTATCTCAGGCACGGCTTTGATGAGGATATCGACGCCAAGCTGAGCCGCGTCGTACTGGGCATTTGTCGCGCCACTAGCACTTCCTGCGATCGTACCGCCTGTGGCTAAGATGACGACGTTTGGCTTTGCATAGAGCGAAGCAACTAGAATGCAGATCAATAAAACTAGCTTTTTCATAGCTATCCTCCTAGTAAGAATTTTACGCATTTTTAAATTTTCGTAATACCAAACCAAGCAAATAGACAAAAATAAAGTAGCTCAAATAAATTTTTAAAATATTTTTATAAATTTAAAAAATATTATTTTCGCTCATTTTATCACAAAAATCACACGTTAAATTTAAATCGCTCTTAAAAGATAAGACAGATAAAATGAAATTTGCCTTATTTTAATCAAAATGATGTATAAATTGATAACGTAAAATTGTCATACATGTGTCACAAATGCCGAATTTAAGGGCTTTATTGTACCTGGGTACAATATACATGAATTATAAAATTCATTAAAATGCGAGAAAAAATTTAACAAGGATGAACATGGCAGCAAAACTAGGAAGTATAAAATCAATTTCAGGTCAAACTGAAGTGATCGCAGTCGATAAAAGTGGAAATGAGAGAATTTTAAAAGTTGGCGATAGCTTGTACGAGGGCGAGAGCATAAAGACAACTTCAGCTGATGCGAAGGTAGTCATCGTTGCAAATGACGGCAAGGAAGTCTCTATAGTAGGCGAAGATACTATCTCACTTGATCCAAAAGAGGTAGCAAACGCACAAAGTGCTAACCCAGAGGTCGCAGCACTTCAAAATGCTCTTTTAAATGGTGCAAACATCACAGATCTTGAAGAGACTGCAGCTGGTGGTAACGCAGCAGCTGGTGGTGCTGGCGGAGATGGCGTAAGTCTAGGTGCTGCTAGCTTTGCTGAGGGTGGCCACTACGCAAATATCAATGAAAATTTTAGAAATTTAACTGATGCAAATAGAGCTTTTGACTCTTTTAATAGCCCAATCGGCGGCTATGCTGATAATAACGACAATGGCACGAGCGATAATGTTGCACCGCAAAACCCAGCAAATCCAATAACCCCAATAACCCCAATAACCCCAATAACCCCAACAAACCCAGCAGTCCCTGTAACACCGGTCACTCCAGTTGCTCCAGCAACGCCTGTAAGCCCAGTTACTCCAGCAACGCCTGCAACCCCTGTTGCGCTAAGCGTATCGCTTGATGGTAGCGGCGAGGCAAGAGAGGCAACTCCAAACGAGTATCTAGTCTATAACCTAGGCCTATCAGCTGCTACAAGCTCAACTACACCTACTGATCTAACACTAAATTTAAGCGGTGCAAGTGCAGGCAGAGACTACTCAAACGCTATGGAGTACTCACTTGATGGCGGACATAGTTGGACAGCGATACAAAATGGTGGCACGATAAGCGGCGTCGCACCAAGCGATATCGCAAATGTAAAGGTTAGAGTGCAGGTTATCGACGACTACGGTCAAACAACAGGTAATCAAAACGAGGGCACAAGTAGCGAAGATCTAGGCGCAAATATCGCTCCTGGTATAAAAGACTACGGTGTTTATAAAGAGGGCGTAACTCTTAGCGTGACTACAAATAACGCAGTTATCACATCTGGCATGGCTGAGGGCAAGATCATCGATAATGATGACAATATAAATATCACAGAAAATATAGATGCATCTACAGAGGGCTTAAACCCTGCTCTTGTAAATTCTGACCCAGATAATGGCAACACTATGAAAACTATCATCGATACAAAAGATGGTGATGATACGATAACTATAAAAGAGGAAGTCTATTTTTCAAGTGGGTTATATGATCTAAAAGAAAATGCCAATGATGTTATAAAAATGGGTGATGGCGACGATGTGTTTAATACAGGAAAAGATGCTGTTGTAGAAAATACTAGGATAGATCTTGGAAACGCTGGCGGAGAGAAAAATCAAGATACACTCAATATAAATGGAACTGTTATAACAGATACAAGATTTACAAGCCATGATGGCAATGATGTATTTACTATAAAAGATGATTCTGGTCCAAGCCTTGGTAGTACTATTTTAGACAATGTCTTGTTTAAAACAGGAAGTGGCAACGACACTGTAAATATCGAAAAAAGCGATAATCATCAGCTTATAAAAAATACCAAAATAGACACCGGTGCTAATAACGACACCGTAAATATTAAAAGCGATATGTATGCTTACGTTACTAATAACGGAACAACTGATGAGACTGAGTATGCAGGAAGCAGAACTGATAGCTTTATAAAAACAGGCGAGGGCGACGACACTATAAATGTTACTGATGCAAGTATCAGGAGAGTTGATATCGATACAGGCGACTCAGACACAGGCGATATGCTAAATTTCATCAGTGCAGGCATATATAACTCTGAAATAAAAAGTGGTAATGGCAACGATAAGATCGTACTTCAAGATGCCAAAGCAGATGTCATGGATATCTACACAGGCGAGGGCAATGATAGCCTAACTATCAAAGGTGGCACCAAAATAACAAATAATAGTGCCGAACATAATAACCCTATAAGCTCACCAGCTCACGTGGCAAATCCAGGAGCTAACCAAGCTGGAATTCACTCAAACTACATAGAGATGGGCAAAGGTAGAGATACATTAACTATCGAAAGAGGCGCTGAAATTTCAAATACTAAGATAAACACTAGCTCAGCTGATGCTGGAATAAGTGACGATAGAGATTTTGTAGATGTTACTGGCGCTAAATTTAACAACGCTGCCATTGAGACTGGATATGGCGATGATGAGATAAATTTAAAAGATGTCACCATGATCTCAAACGATGGATATAGCACATATATTGGCGCAGGCGGTGGAAAGGACACCATTAATATCTATGGAAATAGTTCATTTGACAAGGCTATCATTTACACAAACGGCGGAAATGACGATGTAAATGTCAATGGTGACGTCTCTATGGTGGATTCAAACATCATGCTTGAAAATGGCAATGTAACACTAAATGTTGCAAAGGCTACTGGTCTAGTTGATACAAATATAGAGGGTGCAGGCGTTGGAAATGCTGGCGTAAAAACCGTAACTATCGATAACGCCGAGCTTAGAAGAGTTACTATAAATACCGCAGATGACGGCGATAGGGTGACTATCGGAGCTGGCACTCATGACAACACCGATGTTAAGATCTTCACTCAAGGCGGAGACGATACGATAAATATAAATTCCGATCTAACTGGTACATCAAATGTAAATTTAAGTCCAGCTGCAGGCGAAGCTGCACATGACCACGATGCATCAAACATCAACTCAGGCAAAGGCAATGACACTATCAATATAGCTGATAACGTGACACTAACCAACACCTACCTTTCAGGTGGCGACGGCAATGACTTAGTCGATCTTGGCAAGGACGTAAGCCTAAATGGCACTGCTATAAATGGAGGCGATGGCATAGATACGCTAAAAGTTCATGACGCATCATTTAATACGACAAATGCTGGCAAGATAAGTGGCTTTGAGGTGCTTGATATGTCAGATATTAATGCTGATGCTAAATTTATATTTCATAATGCCTCAGATATCGCAAATTTCATAAAAAATGTCGGTGGAGAAGGTGCGACATCGCTGATCGTAAAAGGTGTAGAAGGTGTTGGTAAATTTGAAGAAGGCTCATCTGAAATAGCAAGTGCTGGTAAAGAAGATAGCAATGGAAACCACGTATATAGCGTAAATGATGGCGGTCAGACATTTACTCTTACAATAGAAAATGATATCACTATAAATCCTTCAATGTAAAATTTAGACCCATATTTTGGGTCTAAACTCCCCTTGCTTCATTTAATAAAATTTTTTATACAAAAAGCCTAAATTTAGGCATTTCTTTTGATAATCAATATAATTTATATTTCAATGTGATTTAAAAACGCTTATTAAAATCCAAAAGTCAATTTTTTTAAGAAAGGATTAATATGAGCGTAGAAGTAGCCGACAAAGAGGGGTTAAATTTAAGCGGTGGAGTGAGCCAAAATGGTGGGCAAAACGACCCTCAAGTGACTATCGTAGAGGAGATAAAGTCGCTTGAGATACTTGACTCTGATAAGCTTTTTGCTGAGTTATACGGACGAAAGGTGGCAGAGGCGAGACCAAAAGCGCAGGATCAAATTTTAAACATCGCAGATGCAACCACGAGCGCAAACGATGTGCGTTTTGACAATGGCAACGATATAGTCGATATGACAAGATCTATCGTAAATGACGCCAAGATAGACGCAGGAGATGGCGACAATAAGCTAAGAATTCACGATAATATCGAGGTTAGAGGGCTTAGATTTGACGCTGGGGCTGGCAACGACTTGGTAGAGATAAGAAACAATGTCGGCATAAAAGATCATACACTTTTATATACAAATGACGGCGATGATAGCGTAAAAATTTATGGTGCGACGATGGAAAATGCTGTCATTCATACAGGTTTAGATAACGATGTCATTGATATCCAAAGATCTGAGATCAAAAATGGCGCAGACATAAGGCTTGGCGGAGGAAATGACACTATAAACACCGACTGGGTGGGCTTTTTTGGTGATACGAAAATTTCTCTTTCTAGCTTTACTAGTCCAAACGAAGTAGATACGCTAAATATGGACAACACTATCTTTAACGGACACACTACGATCGAAGCGAACGACGGCGAAAAGACCACTATGAATATAAAAGTGTGCGGTGGAGACGGCGAGATAGATATAAAAGGCTCACACGCAAATTTAGACCACACGCCTCTTTTTGATATGAATTTTCTTGGGCCAAAATTTATGGGTGACGTTAAATTTGACGGCAGAAACAACAAGGTCAATATGCATATAGACGACTCAGAATTTCATGGTAAAAATAACGAATTTTACTTCTCAGATAATCAAAACGATACTTTAAATGTGACATCAGCTATCATAAAAAATTCTAAATTTTATCTAGGTGGCGGAGATGATACAGTTAGTTTAACTATGACAAGAACAGATATAGATAATAATACTCAAATATTTGGTGGCAAGGGCTATGATACTCTCGTGCTTGATAATAATATCGACTTCTCAAAGGTCTCTGGTTTTGAAGAATTAAAAGTAACGAGCGGTGCTTATGTGACATTAAATGGCAATGATATGGCTCATTTGAGTGACATTTTAGACAATGGCTCTAATGTAGTTAAATTTAGTGAAGCCCACGGCACTGTAAAACTTAATGGTTTTAGCGAAACTAGCGGAGCAGAAAATGGCTACCACAGATATGAAAGTGCCTATAATACGCACTTAGCAGACGGTAGTGATCGTCAAGGCACAGTCTATATAGATATAAAAGAGGACATTCACGTCGATCTTTAAATTTTAGATCCCTCTTGGGATCTTATTTAAATTTATCAAAAATTTAATTTTTAAAACCCACTGCAACAGCGTAATCTTAAGAATTAACATCATATTTACATTACTTTATATTTAAAAGAAATATTTATAATGTGTCAAATTGATTTTGAAGGAGGCAGCGATGGCTGTTAAAGTAGGTGTTATCAAAAACATTCTTGGCTCCAAGGAAGTAGTAGTTATAGACAAAAATGGCAACGAAAGAGTTGTTGTCGCGGGAGATAGTTTGTACGAGGGCGACGTTGTTAAAGCAAACGGCGCAAAGGTAACTATCGCATCAAACGACGGCAAAGAGTTTGAGCTAAAAGATGGCGAAACTCTAAATTTAAATAACGACCTTAGCTCAGACAAAGAGGTAGCAGCTATACAAAAAGCCCTTTTAAAAGGCGAAAATTTAGCAAATCTCGAAGAGAGTGCCGCTGGAGGCAATAGCGGTGGTAGAGGCGGAGATGGCGTGAGCCTTGGCGAGACAAGGTTTGAACATGGCGGTCATGAAAGCTCTGATGTGTCAGCTAGCTTTAGATCACTTTCAGATACTTTTGGCGCTGTAAAACTAACTAACCAAGAGGTAAAAGGTGGCGGTAGTGATGTTTTTGATGGTTCAGATAGTGATATAAATTCTGCCATTGCACCTGTAGCCCCAGTTGAGCCATCACAACCAGAAAATCCAACTCCAACTCCGCAGCCTAAACCGGTTGAGCCAGTTGAACCAAAACCAGAACCAGAAAATCCAACCCCACAACCAGAACCAACTCCGGAGCCACAGCCTGAGCCTAAACCAGAACCTAAGCCAGAACCTAAACCTGACGAGAGCAAAGATATAGTTAAAAATATCTCGGTTGAAAACAAGACAGAATTTGGCTACGAAAAGAGCTCGGACCCAAGAAGTTCAGATGACAAATCATACCTAGAGTACAACCTAAAAGGCGAAGTAGCGGAGGCTGACGCTGATAAAAAGGTAGATGTGACGCTTAAATTTGGCGGAGAGGCAACTGCTGGCAAAGACTATGAAAATGCAGAGTACTCGCTAGATGGCGGTAAAACTTGGCAAGCGCTTGATAATAGCGGCGTCATAAAAGATGTAAGAGCTGGCGATATAAATAAAGTAAGCGTGCGTGTTGCTGTGGCAAACGATCATGACCAAAATGAAGGCACACTTGATCCATCGGAGAAAATTTTCACAGATGCAGATAAGGGCGTAGAAAATAATGGCTACTTTAAAGAGAGTGTTTCGCTAGAAGTTAGCATAGGTGGCTTAAAAGCATCAAATAGCGAAAAGATCGTAGATAATGATCATGATATCACTGTAAATAACCAGTTTAATAATGATAAATCTTTTGACGTTACATTTAAAGACAATGGCGACAATACACTAAATTTCAAAGATGCGACGATAAACCACAAAGCTGGTGACGTGGCTAGCACTATAGTCTTTGGCGATGGCAGCTATCTTAATGAAGGTAAAGATACCATCAATGCCGATAACTCAAATTTAAACTGGCTAAATATCAACACCCAAGGCGGAGATGACACCATAAATATAAATGGTGGAAGACACGAGAGACTTCACGTCGAAACTGGCGCTGGAGATGATGTCGTAAATTTAAACGGCGGAACTTACATAGGCACCGATCCTTATCAAAGTGGCTTCACGCTTGATAGCGGAAACGATGTATTAAATTTAAATGGCACAAAAGATGATCATGTGAAAATGACAGATATGTACCTAAGAACTGGCTCAGGCGAGAAAGATGAGATAAATATCAAATACGCTGATATCGACTCAACATATAAAAATTCAGCCAACCACATCGAGGCAGAGGCGAAAAACAACACCATAAATGTTGAAAACTCAAATTTAAAAGGTATCAACATAGGTACAGAGACAAACACAGGTACCGACGTAAATAGAAATCCACTAAATTTCGATCTAAATTTAAAATCATCTACCCTAGATGATGTCAATCTCAACACTATCTACAAAACTCACGTAGTAGTTGAAGATACAAAGATAAATGGCAGCTACCCAGAAAATGCCACAAAGTGGAATTTCGCAGATACAGATGATACTTTAGAGCTAAGATCAGGCACATTAAACGATATGACGGTTAATCTTGGCAACGGCGAAGACAAAGTCGTCGTCTCAAAAGCTATGAAGCTTAATGGATACACTACGATAAATGGTGGCACTAGCTACGAGACCGATACACTTGTGATCGATGGTAATGTTGATTTTAATAAATTTAAGAGCTTTGAAGAGCTACAAGTGACTGGCAACGAGAAGGTCAGCCTAAAACTAGAAGATCTATATGATATGCTTGACATTAAAAATAATGATAGCAAACATATCTTGACAGTTACAGAGGCAGCTGGCGGAGTAGAGCTAGCAGGCTTTAAGCTTTCAGAGTTCGGAAGAGGTCTAAAAGATGGCTTTACAAGATATGAGGCCGACTTTGGTTTTCAAGATAACGGCAGATCTTATACGGAGAAAGGCTATATAGATGTAAAAAATGGTATCAATGTCGATCTTGGTGCTAAGCCAGAGCCTACGCCTGTTGAGCCAGTCGAGCCTGTAAATCCAGCTCCAGCCCCACAACCTGAACCAAAACCAGAACCTAAGCCAGAACCAAAACCAGAACCTAAACCTGAGCCAGCTCCGCAACCAGAGCCAACTCCACAGCCGACACCTGAGCCACAGCCTGCGCCTGATCCAGAGCCAGAATATATACATGAATACGACTCAAAATATGTAAAAAACATAGGCATATATGGCAAACAAGGCTTTCAGATCGAAAACCATGAAAGATCGAATATGTGGGAACATAACAATTTAATATTTGAGCTAAGGGGTGAAGTGGCAGAGGCTGATGTGGATCAAAAAATCGATGTAAAGCTTAAATTTAGTGGCAAGGCGACTTACGGCAAAGACTACGATAAAATTCAGTACTCACTCGATAATGAAAACTGGATAGATCTAGATAGTAGTGGCGTCATAAAAGGTCTAAGAGCGGGCGATATCAACAAAGTAGTTGTTCGTGCAAATGTAATAGATGATAAAGAGCTAAATGAAGGCAAGCTTTTATCTGAAGATGAAGATAGTGGAATATTTTATTATCAATGGGATAAAGAAAAGTTATTTAAAGATGCAGATAAGGGCGTTGAAAACAATCACTACTACAGCGAGAGTGTGATCTTAGAATTTAGTATAGATAACGCTAAATATACGTATGAGGGTGGCATCATAGATAATGACCATATAACAACTGTAAATAGCGAATTTCACAACGACAAACGCTTTGATGTAGAGTATCTTCAAAATGGAGATAATGTCTTAAATTTCAACAATGCAACCGTAAGTCATAAAGAAGGAGAAGAACCTAGTAAGATCCATTTTAGTGAAGTATATAGTAACTCTGGAGACACTGAGGTCAATATCAATAGTTCAAATTTAAATTGGCTTGATATTAGAACTAATACTGGAAAAGATAAGATTGATATCAATAACTCAAATTTAAATAATGTCACTATCGACACCCGTAACGGGAATGATACTATAAATATAAATGGTGGAACGCACGAAAAAGTTGAGATCAATGCGGGCTTTGGCAATGATGTCATAAACATAAATGGTGGAGTTTTTAACAAAGAGACCATCTATCTTGGCATTAACAGCGATATCTTAAATATAACAGGTACAAAAGCTGATCATGTAAAAATGACAGATATTGACATAAGCACTAATACTAATAAGCTTAATGGTGCCATACAATTGGTTGGTAATGAATTAATTAAAGGCGATGAAGACGTTATAAATATCAAATACACTGACATTAACTCAACAACATCAGCAGAAAAAAGTGCGATCTATGCAGGATCATCAAAAGGTACTATAAATATAGATAGCTCAAACCTTGATAATGTAGAACTAAATGGAGGCAGTAGAGTCCCTTCATTTGGAGAAACTTATCATACAGATATAAATTTAAAGTCATCTACCCTAAAAGATGTAGATATCATGGCTTATATAAATGAAATGCATGTGGTAGTTGAAGATACTCACGCATCAGCTAGTGGTTTGCCAGCTGAACACCATGCGAACTGGATTTTGAGTGGACATGAAAATGCAAAAGATTATTTGGAGCTAAGATCTGGAAGCTTAACTAATATTAAAATAGATCTATCGGATGGCAGTGATAGTGTCTTTATATCTAAAGATATGAAGCTTGAGGGTGGCACTAGCATTCTTGGTGGATACTCAGACAATAGAAGTCGCTATGATCACGATACGCTTTTGGTTGATGGTCAGATAGACTTTACAAAGGTTAAGAGCTTTGAAGAGTTAAAGGTTACTAGCAATGAAAAGGTCACTCTAAAAGCTCTTGATATAGCTGATATGCTTGATGTCGGACACGAACATAGTAATAATTTGCTTCAAATAACTCAAGCAAGTGGCGGAGTAAAACTTGAAGGCTTTAGTAAATCTGCTGCTAATGTAGTAGAAGGCTTTGAAAGATATGAGGCACATTACGACGCAACTACAGCTTATATCGATGTAAAAGAAAACATCCACGTCGATCTTTAAAATTTAGACCCTTTTTGGGTCTAAATTCTCTCTTAACTAATCTAAATTTTTAACTTTAAATTTAAAAATATTTACAAAGCATTGCTTAATGTAATTTTATTGTCAATTCTTATTTAAAAAAATTTATTATAATCTTGACTCATATCAATACTATTCAAGGAGAATTTATGCAAGAAAATGAGTTTATAACAGAATTTAACGATCCCACGTTATCTGTGATAGCAAGAAACAACAAAGTAAAAGAGGGAGCTAGTGAGCCATACATCATCTATGACATATCAGCTTTAAACGTACCTGCTGATATAACAAGTGGTGATCTTAGCTTTAAACTAAATGCAAAGCATGAGACAAATAACTACGATAAAACTATCGAAATTTCAAGAGACGGCGGTAAAAGCTGGGAGGCTTTAGATGAAAGCAATGTATTAAAAGATGTGAAATTTGATCAAATTTCAACCATAAAGGCTCGTGTTAGAGTGATTAATGATAACGGAGAGCTTGAAAATAATCAAAACGAAGGCGAAATGACACAAAATTTAAGCACTCTTGGAGCTATTAAATTTTATGGCACTTATGAAAACGAACTAAGTTTAGAAGTGAAAGCTGATGGCTTCATAAGCGCTTTGGCTAATGCAAGTGTGGTGGATAATGATCACAATGTATATCTTGACGGCACTATAAGAGAAAAGGGCTATGAGATAAATTTAGACGATGGCGATGATACGCTAACTATCGCAGCAGGGGCTCAAAAGAGCGTGATCGATACTAAGGCTGGCAATGATATGATCGTCTTTGGTGCTGGAGCTTATATGGAGGGTCTTAGAGAAGATGACAAAGAGGCTGTAAATGTAAAAATGGGTGATGGTGACGATACATTTAAGATGAATGTAGGCAGCGCTATTTTTCACGCTGGCGTTGATCTAGGCGATGCAGATGCAAATGGCAAAAACGAAGACAAGCTAGAGCTAAACTCAGTTGTGGGCGTGATAAACTCAAGCTTTACAAGCGGAAGCGGTGATGATAAATTTAACGTGAGCGAGGGAAGCAATATAAATGGCGTGGTTTTTGACACAAAAGGTGGCAACGACACTGTAAATATAACTAGCGGGACAGTTGCAAACGGACTTTTAGTGAAGACAGGCGAGGGCAAGGACTTCGTAAATTTCGAAAACTCTAAATTTCAAAACTCAGCAGTAGAGAGCGGAAGTGGCGATGATGTAGTGCTGATAGATCACTCAAACGTTAGCTCAAATGATAACTCTAGCTCATATATAGCAAGCGGTGATGGCGATGATCTTATCAAAATTTATGGCTCGACTTATATCAAATCAAAAATTTATGCAGGCGAGGGCGACGATAGAGTTTATATCGGTGGTTCAGGTGTAGATGAGGTAAATATAGACCTTGCTAATGGAGCTGATAAAGTAGAGGTGGTGGCAAGTCACTTTGCAAACTCAAAGCTCGATCTTGGCTGGGGCGGTGAGAAAAAAATGAGTGTGGTAGAAAACTCAGATATAAATGGTGTACTAGTAAGGTCAGGCGAAGCAAACGATAGTGTAAGCGTAAAAGACTCAAGCTTGATAAATAGTGCATTTGAGCTAGCTAACGGAGATGACAGGGTAGTTTTAGAAAATGTAAAATACAGCTCAAATGACACCGCTAGCTCATATATAGCAGCAGAAAATGGTAACGATAGCGTCACGATAAGTAATGATAGTATCCTAGAGAGGATAAATTTCTATATGGGCGATGGCAATGATGGTGTAAATTTAAGCAGTAGCCACATTTTAAATTCAAACATCTATCTAGGCAGCGGATATGATACATTTAACGCTACAAACTCAAGCGTAGGCGATACTTTGATAGAGAGTGGAGATGGCTTTACTACCATAGGCTTTAGCGGCTCAAACGTAGAGAACTCAACTATCGTAACTGGCAAAGATGCTGATACTATCGTGCTAGATAGAGGCGAGATAAGTGGTAGCAAAATTTTCACTCAAGATGGCAGTGACGGTGTCGTCGTTGGCTCAAATTTAACTAACAGTGTGATAAATACAGGCAAAGATAGTGATGCGCTAAGCGTGGCTGATGGTGTAAATTTAAAAGATACATACATCTCAACGGGCGATGATAATGATAGTGTAAGTATAGGCAAAGGCGTGATACTAGAAGGCCAGTCACATAAACGGCGGAGACGGCGTGGATAAGCTATTTATCTCTGAGGCTATTGATTTTAGCAAGGTAAGTGGCTTTGAAGTACTTGATCTAACAACCTCTAAATCAGATGGCAACGGCGTGTCACTAAATCATATAAGTCTAGATCTAAATTTAGCCGACGTGCTTCATATCACAGGCAACAACCTCGATACTATTCTTAGGATTAACGGCGATAAAGACGAATTTGGTAAAGGCGATAGCATCACGCTTCATGACTTTACAAAAGGTGAGTCAAACGATGGCTACACTCTTTACACATCAAATCAAAGCACAGTTTCTATCGAGATCAAAGATCAAATCGATACAGTTATAGCTTAAAATATCATTTTATAGATTTTTGGACTTAGTTTTTGCTAAGTCTAAAAATCACTTCAATATCACTCAAAATTTACAAAAAATTTTCTAAATGTAACACATATTAAAATAATGTAACTATATTGTACCTAGGTACAATTTACAATTTCTCCTAATAGTTATAAAATAATGCCAAAATTAATTTAGCCCAAAAGGAATGAACATGGCAAAGAAATTAGGCACAATCAAGTCTATATCGGGTTCTGCTGAGGTTATCGCAGTAGATAAAAGTGGTAACCAAAGGGTACTAAAAGTTGGTAATAGCCTTTATGAAGGTGAGACGGTAAAAACAACTTCAGCTGATTCTAAGGTTGTGATAGCGACAAATAATGGAAAAGAGCTATCAATGATCGGTGAAGATACACTAAGTCTCGATCCAAAGGCAACTGCTGCTGATTCACAAGTAGCGGCACTTCAAAAAGCATTGTTAAATGGTGCAAATTTAGAAGATCTAGAAGAGACAGCAGCTGGTGGCAATAGCGGTGGTCGTGGTGATGGCATGAGCCTTGGCGAGACAAGATTTGAGCATGGCGGACACTACTCAAACATAAGTGCTAGCACAAGCGCGATCAATCCTTTGGGCGCTGCATCTTTTGCAGGTCCAGTTGAGGGTAAAAGTGGCGGTTTAGATAGCGGTCGTGGCGGTAGTGATGGCGATACAGCAGGCGCTGGTACTACTATCGATCCAGAAACCACTAGAAAACCAAGCAACCCAGAAATTAAATTCCCAGAAGATACAAACAAAGATGGCAAAATTTCTGATGATGAAAACAAAGCTGGTGACAAAGATGCTGGTAAAACAACAGTAGAAGTTACTATACCAAAAGATGGTTCAGTAAAACCAGGTGATAAAGTAGTTGTTACTGATGACAATGGCAAAAAGACTGAAAAACCAATCAACCAAGATGATATCGATAAAGGTAAGATTGATATCCCAGTTGATCTAAACCCAGGTAAAGATAACAATGTAACAGCAGAGATCATCAATCCAAATAACCCTAACAACCCAGGCAAGGATAGCAAGGTGATAGGTGAAGCTTCAAACACTGTTAAAGTAACAATTGATGAGATCATTGATGATGTTAAGGGCTATGGAGAAGATACTAAAGTTGGTAACGTTCTTGATGTAAAAGGTCATCTAACAAATGATAACCTACCAACATTCAAAGGTAGTGCAGCACCAGGCGCAACAGTAGAAATTTATGAGAGCTTCTACACAACTACAGAAAAAACTCTAGTTGGTAAAACAGTAGCTGACGCTAATGGCAAATGGAGCTTTACTCCAACTGAAGCTATGGGTGATGGAGAGCACTACTTTGAAGCAGTTGCCACAGATAAAGTAGGCAATAAATCAACATCTGATAGAGTTTCACTTGATGTTGATACATTTGCAGATGCTCCTGTAATAGACGCTGTAAATGACAATGTAGATAGCCAAACTGGTAACGTTTTAGACGCTAAAACAAAAGTTGCTCTAACAAACGACAGCACACCAACTCTTGAAGGATATGCTGAGCCTGATTCAGTTATCACTATCTATGAAATTAGTGAGCTAAATGGTGAGAAAACAGCTATAGGAACAGTCACAGCTGATAATCATGGTGGTTGGAAATTTGAACTACCTGAACTAGGAGATGGTGAGTATAAATATACTACAAGAGCACAAGATAAAGCAGGAAATATCTCAGACTTCTCAGAGGTTGTAGTAGTTAATGCTGATCTAATAGCTCCATCAGAACCAACAATCACATTTGTTGAAGATGTAAATCCAAAAGATGGCAAGCTAAATAAAGCTGAAAATGGCAAAGATGGCGATAGCACTAGCACAAAAGCTCAAATTTCTGTCCCAGGTGATGCTGAAGAAAATGATGTGATCCACTACACTATAAATGGTGAGGAAAAAACACATACTATTACTTACAATGACAGAGTAACTGGATATGTAGAGGTAAAAGTACCAGTAGTTGATGGTAAAGCTTCAAGCGTAACAGCTAAGATCGTTGATCAAGCTGGTAATGCAAGCAAAGAAGTATCTAGCAGCATAGACTCAGACTTTACAGCTCCAAATGTCAAGATCACAGGAATCATTGATAACGTAGAGGGTGGTGTATATAAAGGCAATGTTGCAGGTACTAACACAAACGACAACAAGCCAACCATAAAAGGTACAGCTGATGCAAATCAAGAAGTAGTTCTCTATGATAATAATAAAGAGTTTGGTAGAGCTACAGCTGACAAAGATGGCAACTGGGAATTTAAACCAAGCGACTATAAAGAGCCACTAGCAGATCTTGTTGGTCGTGTTCACGTTATAAAAGCAGTAGTGACAGATGCAGCTGGCAATACTAGCGAAGCAACTTCTGCACTAGAAGTTGATACAACTATCGGTGCTCCAAAAGTATCTATCAAAGAAGATGCAGATAACAATGGAGTTCTAAGCGTAGAAGAAGCTAAGAATTTAAAAGATAGTAAGATCCACTGGGAAGTAGAGATACCAAAAGATGGCACTGTAAGCGCAGGTGATGTTCTTCAAGTACTTGGAAAAGATGGTAAATGGAAGATCGAAAAAGTCTTATCAAATGACGATCTAGGTAAAAGCTTTGAATATGAAGCAACTTTATCAGGAAAACACTTCGAAAGCCCAAGCTATAGAATAGTCGACCTAGTTGGTAACCAAAGCACAGCTATACATGCTAACGTGCAACTTGACAGCGAATTTAGCAGAAAACCAAGTAACCCAGAAATTAAATTCCCAGAAGATACAAACAAAGATGGCAAAATTTCTGATGATGAAAACAAAGCTGGTGACAAAGATGCTGGTAAAACAACAGTAGAAGTTACTATACCAAAAGATGGTTCAGTAAAACCAGGTGATAAAGTAGTTGTTACTGATGACAATGGCAAAAAGACTGAAAAACCAATCAACCAAGATGATATCGATAAAGGTAAGATTGATATCCCAGTTGATCTAAACCCAGGTAAAGATAACAATGTAACAGCAGAGATCATCAATCCAAATAACCCTAACAACCCAGGCAAGGATAGCAAGGTGATAGGCGAAGATAGTGAGAATACTAAAGCTCCAGAAGCTCCAGTAATCACAGAAGTAATTGATGATCAAAGGGGCGGTAAATTTAACGAAGACGTCAAAGGTGGCTTAACAAATGATAGCACGCCTACATTTAAAGGTACAGCAAAACCAGGTACAACCATCACTCTTAAAAATGGCAATGATGTTATCGCTGATAATATCCCTGTAAAAACTGATGGTAGCTGGGAATTTACTATAAAAACTCCACTTGCTCAGGGTGATTACAGTATAACAGCAACTGCAACAAATGCAGCTGGTAAAGTAAGCGCTCCTTCAGATGCTGCAACTATCAAGATTGATCTTCACTCTGATGAACCAGTCATCACTGAGATCATTGATAATGTGGCTGGTGGCGTAGTAAATGGTGATGTTAAGGGTGGCTTAACAAACGACAATACTCCAACTCTAAAAGGCACAGCTGAGCCATTTGCGACTGTTGAGATCAAGATTGATGGTAGAGGTAGTTATAGATTTGAGAATGGTGAAGTTATCAGCAACTGGACTGCAGTAGCTGATAAAGATGGTAACTGGGAATTTACAACACCTAAACTAAGCGATGGACACCATAACTTCGAAGCTCAAGCGACTGACGTAGCTGGTAACAATAGCCAACCATCTGCTCTAGTAAGCATAGACGTTGATACTAATATCGATGCTCCAGTCATCACTGCAGTAACAGATAACTGGTGGGGCGGTGTTGAAAATGGCGGAAATATACTTGGCGTAAATGACGGCTTTACAAATGATACTACACCGACATTTAAAGGCAAAGCTGAGGCTGGCTCAACTATCGTTCTTAAAAATGGCAATGACATTATTAACAAAGACATCATTGTAAAAGCTGATGCTGATGGTAACTGGGAATTTACTCCAAAATCTCCACTTGCTGAGGGTGAGTATAATGTAGTAGCTATCGCAACTGATAAAGCTGGTAATGTTAGCAATCCATCAAATGTTG
The DNA here is from genome assembly GCF_002912425.1 of Campylobacter concisus. GTDB lineage: Bacteria > Campylobacterota > Campylobacteria > Campylobacterales > Campylobacteraceae > Campylobacter_A > Campylobacter_A concisus_AH. Next base: position 13,503 of record NZ_POYR01000169.1, on the reverse strand, counting down.
CAACTGTAAATGTTGATATAAGCACTACACAGCCAGTTATAACTGAGATCATCGATGATGTTGCTGGTGGTGTTGTAGGTAATGTTAAAAATGCTCTTACAAATGACAACTTGCCAACACTAAAAGGTACGGCTGAGGCATTCTCAACTGTTAAGATAATGGTAGATGATAAACTAGTATTTAAAGATGGCAAAGAAGTAACAGTTACAGCTGATAAAGACGGCAACTGGGAATATACATTTGAGGCAAATTTAAACTGGGGTGGCGAAGTACATGCTGCACTAGAAGATGGAGTACATACTCTTAAAGTTCAAACAACCGATAGAGCAGGCAATAGAAGTGCTGTATCAGAGTGGTCAAGTGTAGATGTTGATACAACTATTGGTGCTCCAACAGTTAAGATAACAACTGATATAAATAGCGACAAGAAGATAGATATAGCTGATGCTTCAGCTCTAAAAGATGGCAAGCTTAAATGGGTTATCGACATCCCAGAAAATACTGTAAAAGTAGGTGATAGGGTTCAAATTCTTGGAAGCGACGCTAAAACTTGGACAGATATCTTTAAAGTAACTGCGCAAGATATAGCTAAAGGCTTTATAGAAAGAGATGAATTTAGCATCGATATGCCAAAATCAAGAGGCTTCCAAACTCCATCTTATAGACTAGTCGATGATGCAGGTAATGTAAGTGAAGGTTCTATGGATGCAGTAAAAATAGTAGGTTTTGCTCCAAAAGCTCCAACTATCATAGCAGTTTTAGATAATGAGTATGGCATAGATCCAAAGAACCCAACCGACATAAACGCTGGAGATACAACTGGCAATGTCTTGGAGGGTACTATAGCTATAACAAATGACAAAACCCCTACGTTGATAGGTAAAGCTGAGGCTGGTACAACCATCACTCTTAAAAATGGCGATACAGTAATCGCTGAAAAAATCCCAGTGGATGCTAACGGTAATTGGCACTACGAACCAGAGGAGAATTCTCCATGGGCTGATGGCGACTATGAGATAAAAGCAATTGCTAAAAATGTATTTGGCAAAGAGAGTGAGTCTTCAAGCCCAATCACTGTAACAGTTGATACTACAGGGCCTGAGGTAACTTTGACAAGTATCGAAGATAGTGTAAAAACTAACGATGTGGTTGATTTTACAGGAAATGTCAAAGATAAGTTTACAAATGATAACACTCCACTTCTAAAAGGCACAGCAGAGGCTGGATCTGTAATCATCATAAAATATGGTGAGCATCATGAGAATGTGGTTACCACTAAAGCTGATAAAAATGGTCATTGGGAATACAAGATCACTAATCCTCTTAGCGATGGTGAGCATATAATCTCATACCAAGCAGTAGATAAAGCTGGTAACACTAGCCTTGAATATGTAGCTAATGTAACAGTCGATACTAAGATAGCAGATGCGAAAGTTGAGTTTATCGAAGATACAAACAATGACGGTAAATTTAGCTGGAAAGAAAATATAGAAAATCCTAATATCGGACGCATGGCTTGGAAGGCAATCATTCCACAAGATGGTTCGATAAAAGAAGGTGACATTTTCCACTACAGATGGGGTAGCCAAGATAGCTGGCATTCACGTGAGATAAAACAATCTGATATAGAAAGAGGCTTCATAGGTGAGAAAGTACAAAATCAATACGAGCAAGGCCAACCAAATGCAGGCAAACCTTTAGCATTTGGCGCAAATGCTAATGGACGTGTATATGAAGCTGAAGCATACTTTAGCGATGCAGCTGGCAATCAAGGCAAAGTAGGTAGCGATAAAGTAGTATTTGACTTTAGCGATAAGCCAGCTGATCCTGTTAAAAATATAAAGATCAATGCTGAAGCTATCTATGGAGATAATGATACAGGCTTATGGCTAGAAGGACACGGACCAGTACTAAAAGCTTCTACTGAGTTGCAACCACAGATAAATGGCAATGATAACTATGAGATAGATGTCAAAACTATAACTCATAAATCAGAATTTACACTTGGTTCTGGTGATGATGTAGTAAATATCCATAAGAGCGATAACGGCTGGGGCTGGATAAACATGGACTCTAAGATAGATCTAGGCGATGGCAATAATAGATTAATTGTAGCTGCAGACCTTGATAGCTCTACTGTTATATCTGGCAAAGGTGATGACTATATAGAGATCAAAGACGATGTTGCTAATGGTGCTAAGATTATCACAGGTGCAGGTAATGACACTGTGATAGTAGGAGATACAGTAGCAAATACTATATTTACCAAAGTTGGAATTTCAACTGGCGATGGCAACGATAGCGTAACTATCAAAGGCAATGCTATAGATAAAGCTAAGATAGATCTAGGCAATGGCGATGATACTCTAACCATCAAAGCAGCACACGTTATAGGCGGCGTAGATGACAAAGGTGCCCTTGATGGTGGCAAAGGCTATGATAAGCTAATCATCTCTAGCCCAGAAGATACCATAGATCTAAAACATGTTTCATATCATGCTAAGAATTTTGAAGAGCTTGATATATCTGGTGCTAAAAACACTACTCTAAAAGTTGGCATCAATGATGTCCTAGATATGACTGATGACAAACATACGCTAAAAATCACAGGCGATAAAGGCGACACAGTTGATCTAAAAGAGGACGTTAAAGGCAGCGGATGGCATCAAGGTGCTTCAGAAGATGGTTACACAACATATACAAACAACACCGTAACTATTCAAATCAAAGACGAGATCCACGTTATCTAGTCTAAAAATATAAGCAGGGCAGGAGAGTCTGCCTTGCTTTGAATTTGTTTGCGGTGAAGGGAGTTTGTATGCAAAGCGAGAAGACAAAAAATTTACTTGATGAAGTAAATGAAACAATAGATTTTATATTTAGAACCTGTAACAGAAATGGCGGCACGAAAAAGGCTTTAGAAGATAAAAAGCTAAGTAGAGAAATTTTAAAAGATAAATTTCAATCGATCTTTTCAAAATTTGGCCAGATAGATGAGGCTAGTTTTAAGAGTGCGATCCTCGCAAATGAGGAAGCAAAAGAGCTAAACGAGATAGCGATGGCTCTTGAGATAGACAAAGATGTAAGCTTGCTAGAGCTAGAGCGAGCGATAAATTTTGACCTAACTAGCGTCAAAGAAGAAATTTATAAATTTCAAAACAATATCCGATAAAAATGGTGTGAGAGGGGGTCTCACACCAAAATTTAATAACTAAACACTTCTGGATCGATAACCATCGCTCTATAAGCGACATCATCTCTTGATGCAGAATCCACATCCATTTCAAATTTTATATCATTTGTCTTTGGGTCGATCTCAACTAAGACCATCTTGATAGTCTTATCAGGGCGGAGTAAATTTACATTTGAGCTTGAGATAAAGTAGGTGTTTTTATCTTTTTGCCACTCGACGTTGCTAGTGACTGCACTATAAAAGTCAAATCCACGCTCCTTGCCAAACTGCCAAGTCTGCTCAACCGTGCCCTTTTTCTCATCTATCTTGTATTCAACCGCACGAGAGTATTTGTCCTCTTTAAAGGCTGGCTGCTCCATGCCTCTGCCATCGCCATTGTCAAAGACGCTTAGGTGTTTTACGCTACCTTTGTTGTCATATCTTGGTGTTAGCCATGCGGTGTGCTGCGTCCATGACCAGTCAAATTCGCCTTCGCATTTTGAGTTTTCACATTTTATCTTATTGCCTTTGCTATCAACCGGAGTTAACACTTTTGCTTTAAAGTCCTCGCTCCAGCCCTCAGGAGAGGCTAGTATCCATTTTACTTTCTTGTCGCGTCCTATCTTTACGATGCCTTGGTGACGAAGCGAAAGGATGATGCTATCATCGCTCTCATCGTATGAGATCGAATTTACATGTGCCCAGTTTCTGCCTGTGCCAGTGGAGGTGACATCGCCAAATGGCTGATCGTCGCTTATCTTGATCTCTTTTGCGTCCATATCGATGTTTAGGCAAACAGCCCTAGCATCAAGCGCTTTTATGAGGTTGCTGCGGTAGACGTTGTTGCCAAAAATTTCATTTAGATCCCACTCTTCGACCACCTTGCCGGTGTTATCGACCTCGATGATGTGGTCTCTTATGGTGTGAGAAATTTTGCCATTTTTGTGGTGGTAGTTGTATTTTGCTACTCTAAGAAGTGCGTGATCATCTTTTAGTGGCATCACCTCGTGGCTTAGATCGATGTAGCCTCTAGGTAGCGGGCGGTTGTAAATTTCTTTTCCCATTAGATCATATCTAAGATATCTTTGAGCCATGCCAAAGCTGATGTCGCCGTTTTTGAGCTGATGAAATCCCATCATCATGCCTCCATCCATCACTCTTCTCTCGCTGCGGTCGTAAAATTTCTGATAGTCAAGATACCATCTGACCTCGCCCTTGGTATCTACGATGTAGTTTTCGGTAAAGTCGTTCCAGCTAGCAGCTCCACCATTTTTCCAATCAAGCGGTTTATAGACGCTTGTAATTGTGTTGTTTATGAGATAGAGCCTGTTTTTAAAGGCAGGATCGACCTTTTTGACGTGAGTTTTTTGCATGTGGGAGAACCTAAAATCACGGCTATATGTGACGATAGGTTGGGCGTAAATTTTATATGTCTCAACCTTTTTAGCTCCGTTAAATGTATAACTAAGCACGACCTCGTTTAGATAGTCAGGATAAAGTCCCCAAATAGGCACGCCATCATGCGTGAGCAAGGCATGTTCTGAGACGTTGTAGTCGATATCTATGCCGCTATCTGGCTTGCCCTTTACTTTGACGTGGATATCTTTGATGTCCTTGCCAGCTCTATCGATGATAGCAGTTAGCGGCGATACATCGTAGGGGTTTATAAAGACTGAGCCAAGCTCTCCTTGAACCTTTACTTGATGAGCCAAGACTCCAGCGTTTAGTGGAGTACTAAAGCCAAAACCACTCACCAAAACAGCCGCAAGGGCAACTGAACCTAAGAAATTCTTGCTCATTTTCGCTCCTTTGTGAAATTTAATGATATCTTACTACCCAAATTTCACGCAAAACTAACGCTTATATAAAAAGATGCTTAAGTAAATTTATAAAGAAGTGGTTTTAAAGGGTGAAAATAAAAAGAAGAATTTAGGAGCAAATGCCCCTAAATTTTAGTTATTTGAGTCAAATTTCTTAAGAGAAAAGAGAACAAATTTGTAGCTAATAAATAGCGTTACTGGCCAAAGTATCAAAAAAATTCCTGCTTCTAACATCTTTTATCCTTAGTATGCGTGATGATCGTTTTTGATCTCATCTTGCGTGATCTTCTTGCTATCTATCGCTCTCCAGACGATGAAGATATAAGCAAGCACTACTGGCACTAGTAAGCTAACATATGCCATAACGCCAAGTGTGTAGTGGCTAGAGCTTGCATTTTTGATAGTTAGCGAGCTAGAAAGGTCGCTAAATGACGGATAAAATGCAGTGCCATTTAGTCCTGTTATCAAAAATAGCGCGGTTACAGCAAGCGTTACACCAACGCCATAAGCAAAAATTCCGCGGATACTTTTTGTAAATGCTCCTTGGAAAATTCCAACAAGCACCAAAAGCACGCCAACAAGTAGCAGTGCGCCAGCGATAGGCATCTCGATCAAATTTATAGCGTATTTGTAAGGCATAAGGCTAACTACGCCGTTTGCGTCGTATGCAAAGCCATCTTTTGTAAGTATCCAAGCAAGAAAGCCTAAGAAAAATGGCAAGAATAGCACGGTGTTGATAATTAGCTGTTTTCTGGCGTTTTGTATAAATTCGCCATCAGCGATGTTGTTTATAAGATATAAGCAGCCACCTACGCGAGATAAGAAAAACATAGCTATACCAAGTAAGTATAAGTAAGGATTTGCCAATGCTTCAAGACCGCGAAATGGAGTCTTCCACTCGACAAAGTTATGCTCATTTAGCACAAAGTCACTGCCGCTAAAAAATGTACTAACCGCCATACCAATAAGGATAACACCAAGTGAGCCATTTATGAAAAGGAAAATTTCATAAGTTTTAGCACCCAAGAAGTTATCAGGCTTTTTGCGGTACTCGTAGCTTACAGCTTGGATGATAAAGCAAAATAAAATAGCCAGCCAAACCCAGTAAGCGCCACCAAAGCTAGTAGCGTAAAATAGCGGGAATGCCGCAAAGCACGCGCCACCAAACATAACAAGTGTCGTAAATGTAAGCTCCCATTTTCTACCGATAGAATTTATGAGCATATCTTTTTTAAGCTCGTCCTTGCCAAGGCTAAAGATGAGCGTTTGGCCGCCTTGAACAAACATCATAAATACCAAAAGTCCGCCAAGAAGGCTAACTATAAACCACCAATAAATTTGTAAATTTTCTAAGCTTAAACTATGCATGATCGTTAAATCCTATCTTTATTTGCTTAAGCATGATCTTGATCTCGGCAATTAGCAAGACCGTAAATAAAACAGCAAATAATATAAATGAAATTTTGACATTTGAGTCAGATAAATTTGTAGCTCCGACACCAACGGTCATGAGATCTTGTATCGCCCATGGCTGACGGCCGACCTCTGCTACTATCCAGCCAGCCTCAGCTGCGATGTAGCCAAGCGGTATGGTAAAGAGGCAGATCCACAAAAACGCTCTTATGTTTTCAAATTTATATTTTCTTGAGAGATTTAGATAAAGAGTGATAGCAAAAAGAGCTATGAAATATGTGCCAAGTGCGACCATGATGTGGAAGCTATAAAATGTAAGTGCAACTGGTGGCACAGCATCTTTTGCGTCCTTAAGATAGCCATATCCTAAGAAATTTAGGTTGCTTTCTAAATTTGAAAGTGAGCTTTTCATCAAGCTCTCGTCATTTGCTTTTTTAGCCTCTTTGTAGTTTTTAAGAGCTTCGATAGCTACTTTGCCCTTTGCCATCTTCTCTTCTACGCTTATTAGATTGTGCTCGCTGTTACCATAAAGTAGGTCGTTTATGCCTGGTGTAAATGAGTCAAGCTCTCTGTTTGCCATGATGCCAAGTGCGTAAGGCACCTTTATCTCAAGCAAAAAGGCATCGCTCTCATCGCCAAGCTTTTTAGCCGGGTTTAAAATGCCAGCTGCAACTAGGCCAGCGTTTTTCTCGCCATTGTAAAGTCCCTCCATGGCTGCAAGTTTCATAGGCTGCTTTTGAGCTGCAAGATATGCGCTCTCATCGCCGCTAAGTAGCAAAAATGCCGAAGTGATAAGACCAAATGCGCTAGCAACGACAATACTTTTTTTAGCAAGCAAGATGTGGCGTTTTTGGATCAAAAACCAAGCAGAAATTCCTATCACAAAAAGAGCTGAGATGGTGTAGCCGCTAGTTACTGTGTGTAAAAATTTAGTGATACCAAGTGGATTTAGCGCGACTTCGAAGAAATTTTGCATCTCCATTCTAGCGGTATCTGGGTTAAATTTCATGCCTATTGGATACTGCATCCAGCCATTTGCGATCAATATCCAAAGTGCGCTTAAATTTGAACCGATCGCAACAAGCCAAGTTGAAAATAGGTGAAATTTCTTGCTAACTTTATCCCAGCCAAAAAACATAATGGCAAAAAATGTACTCTCCATGAAAAATGCTAGCAAGCCTTCAATCGCAAGTGGAGCGCCAAAGATGTCGCCTACAAACCAGCTGTAGTTTGCCCAGTTTGTACCAAACTCAAACTCCATGATGATGCCAGTAGCTACACCGATAGCGAAATTTATACCAAAGAGCTTTAGCCAAAATTTCGTTATCTCAAGCCAAGCCTTATCGCCAGTTTTAACATATATCGTCTCCATAATGGCGATGATAAAACTTAGCCCCAACGTAAGCGGGACAAACAAAAAGTGGTAAATGGCAGTCAGCGCAAACTGAGCCCTAGACCAATCAACAAAATCCATCTCAGACATTTTATTCCTTTATTAAATTACGAATTACAAATTCGCTTTTTTCTTCGTCGGTTTGAAATTTGGTATTAAGAGTCTCGTCAAAGATGAAGACCTTTAATATCCCAAACATAATGATAAGCTTTATCGCTATGAGAAGCCATAGTTTCTTGCCTATTTTCATATTTTTAAAGCCGTCTATATACAAAGAGGCGATGTTTTTTAAGCAGTTTTTAATCATGATGTCGAAGTCTATAACAAAAAAACTTAAAGAATAATTTTTAAAAATTGCAAGATTAATGCCTTACTAAATATTTAAGGGGTATAATCGGCAGATTAAAAAATAACTAAAGTTAAGGAAATTTTGATGGCAAAAGAGACGAAGTATATTTTTATCACAGGTGGCGTTTTAAGCTCACTTGGAAAAGGCATCGCAGCTGCGTCTATCGCGACATTACTTAAAAATTCTGGCTTAAAGGTGAGCGTCTTAAAAGCTGACCCATATATCAATGTAGATCCAGGCACGATGAGCCCACTAGAGCACGGCGAAGTCTTTGTCACAGATGATGGCGCTGAGACTGATCTTGACCTTGGTCACTACGAGAGATTTTTAGATGAGAGCCTAAGTCAGGATAATAACTTCACAACAGGTAGAGTTTATAGCTCAGTTATCGAAAAAGAGCGCCGTGGCGACTACCTTGGAAAGACTATACAAGTGATCCCTCACATCGTTGGCGAGATCGTTGATCGTATCAAAAAAGCAGGCGAGGGCAAAGATGTGCTCATCGTTGAGATCGGCGGAACCGTTGGCGACATCGAGGGCTTGCCATTTTTAGAGGCGATAAGGGCGCTAAGAGTAGAAGTTGGTAAAAAAAGAGCGCTAAATATTCACCTAACGCTCGTGCCATTTATCAAAGTAGCTGGTGAGCTAAAAACAAAGCCAACTCAGCACAGTGTGGGCGAGCTAAGACGCATCGGCATAAGCCCAGATATCATCATCTGCAGATCTGAAATGCCGCTAAACCGCGAGCTAAAAGATAAGATCGCAGCAAGCTGTGGTGTGGAGAAAAACTGCGTTATAGAGAGCTTAGACAGCGCAAGTATCTATCAAATTCCACTTTCATTTTTAAAGCAAGATATCTTAACGCCGATCGCTGAAAATTTAGGCTTTGGCGAGCTAAAACCAGACATGGCAAACTGGGATAGCCTAGTAAAAAGGATCATCGCTCCAACAAACGAAACTACAATCGCCTTTGTAGGCAAATATATCGATCTAAAAGAGAGCTACAAGAGCCTAACTGAGGGCATCATCCATGCTGGAGCAAATTTGGACGCTAGGGTAAATTTACGCTGGATAGATAGTGAAAAGATAGAAGAGAGCAATGTAAATGAGCTTTTAAAAGACGTGGATGGCATCTTAGTAGCTGGCGGCTTTGGAGAAAGAGGCGTTTTAGGCAAGATGCAGGCCATAAAATTTGCTCGTGAAAATAAGATACCTTATCTTGGAATTTGCCTTGGTATGCAGCTAGCGATGATCGAGTTTGCAAGGGATGTTTTGGGCTTAGAAGATGCAAATTCTATGGAATTTAACAAAGAGTGCAAAAATCCTATCATCTATCTAATAGATAGCTTCATCGATGCCCACGGCAAAAAGCAGATAAGAACGCACACAAGCCCACTTGGCGGCACTATGAGGCTAGGTGCTTACAACTGCGACATCAAGCCAAAGACGCTTTTGGCTGAAATTTATGGCAACGCAAAGAGCGTAAAAGAGCGCCACCGCCACCGCTACGAGGCAAATCCAAAATATAAAGAGGTCTTTGAAAAGGCTGGTCTAATAGTAAGTGGTGAAAGCGACGGACTAGTAGAGGCGATCGAGCTAAAAGGCCATCCGTGGTTTGTAGGCGTGCAGTGTCACCCTGAATTTACTAGCCGCTTAACTAGACCAAACCCTGTGATACTAGGCTTTATAAAAGCAAGCTTGGCTAATCACGTAAAATGATAAATTTGGCAAGCTTTCTTGCCAAATTTTCTCTTTAAATTTCTCTCAAATTTATATTAAAAATAAAAGTAAATGTATTATTGATAAAATTTAAATCATTTAAGTATTTTTTAATCTTGCTAAACATACAATGCTTATGCAATCATTTATAAAGGAGAAAAAATGAAAAATTGCGTTTTAAAAAGTGTTTTGGCACTTTCACTTGCTGGCTCATTTGCTTTAGCACAAGGTGGATTTGTCGGAGTTGAGGGTGGCTATGATTTTAGCTCAAAGCTAACAGACGATACTGGTAGCGCAAAGGATAGCAGACCTAATATTGGTATCAAAGGCGGTTATGACTTTGGAGTAGCTAGAGTTTATGGTGGATACTTCTATCATACAGAGGGCAAGAAGAGCAATAAAGGCTCAGTTAATGGTGTTAGTGGCACAATAGATGCAAAATGGACTAATCATAAACTTGTAGTAGGTGGTGATTATACCCCAGCAATAACAGACAACTTTAAACTAATTGCTGGTCTTTATACAGGTATCTCAATTATTGACCTAAATTTAGAAGCTAGATCATCTACTGTAAGAGCTACTTATGACCTTACACAAGCTGGATGGTTATTTGGTGCAAGACTTGGTGCTGAGTATAGTTTTGATGAACACAATGCACTTGAGTTTGGTGTAAAAGCTGATAGATCTTGGTATGACACAGATGAAATTAAAAATCTTAAATCAACAGATATCGGCGCTTACCTAGGCTACACATATAAATTTTAATTTTTGGGGTCTTATGACCCCTTATTTTTACTTAAAATTTCTCTCATTTTTTACTTCAAATTTACAATGGCTAATTTATAAAGAGTATCAATTTAACAAAAGTTTTTTGCCCTAAAAATCTTACTTTCAATGAAAATTATAAGAAATTAAATTTCAAAAAGATATAATCAAAGCATTCAAAATAAAGACGAAAGATTACGATGAAAAAAAAGCATTTTTATTGCCAAAATTTTGGCAGTTTGGGCGTAAATTTAAGTGAGCAAATGGCATTAGTAAAAGTTGGCAGGGCGTCAAAAAGTCCTTGCCAAAGCTATGTTAACTAAAGAGGATATTAGGAATTTACTAGCACGTAGATTTTGTAACGACATACACAAAAAACTTAGTGAAATTCCAACGCCAAGCGCCCTAAAAGATATCTACAAAGGCGCTAATCGCATCAAAGAAGCGATCGAGAGAAACGAACACATCGCTATTGTTGGCGATTATGACGTTGATGGCGTGGTTTCAAGTGTGATTTTAGCCGAGTTTTTTGATGATCTTGGCGTAAAAAACTACCTAGTAAAGATCCCAAACCGCTTTAAGGATGGATACGGCTTAAATCCTGAGATCATCGATGAGCTCGCAAGCGATGTAAGTCTAATAATCACCGTCGATAACGGCATCTCGGCTAATGAAGCAGCTAGCATCTGCAAAGAAAAAGGCATAGATCTTATCATCACAGATCACCACATGCCACCAGCCGTTCTACCAGAAGCCTACGCTATCATCAATCCAAAACAAGAAGACTGTAACTTCCCAAATATCGAAATTTGCGGTGCTGAAGTGGCTTGGTATTTGGTTGGAGCACTAAAGGATGTTTGCAAGCTAAACTACGATATGAGCAAGTTTTTAGAGCTTTTAGCCATCGCGATAATAGCTGATATGATGGAGCTAAGAGACATGAACAGGATGCTTGTTCGCATGGGTATTTGCAAGTTAAATGCCTCGAAACGCTCGGCATTTTGCGTCATAAAAGAGTTTTACGGCAAGGATAAATTTGAGTGTGATGATATCAGCTTTCTTATAGCGCCTCTTATAAATTCAGCCGGACGCATGGACGATGCGATGAATTCATTTAACTTCTTGCGTGCAAAGAGCATCGAAGAGGCTTACAACTACCTTGATACGATCATTGAATTTAACAACTCCAGAAAAGAGGAGGAGCGCCAACTCTTTGAGTGCTCATTAAAGGACGTAAAAGAGGACGATGAGGTCATCATCACCTGGGGCGAGCAGTGGCATGAGGGCGTGATAGGCATCGTGGCCAGCCGCCTGGCAAAGCACTTTGCAAAGCCAGCTATCGTCTTTAGCATCGATAAAGGCCGCGCAAAAGGCAGTGCTAGAAGCGTTGGCAAGCTTGATATCCTATCACTCATCGCAAGCCACGAAGATCTGCTAACAAGCTACGGCGGTCACAAAGGTGCAGCAGGGCTAACGCTTGCGCCTGAAAATTTAGAAAAATTTAAAGAGGCGATAAATAAAAGCTGCTCATGCTTAAACATGCAAGAGTGCAAAAGCTCAGACGAGTTACTTGGCGACATAATGCCAAGCGAGATCGACTTTGAACTACTTGAAATTTTGGAATTTTACGAGCCGTACGGACAGAAAAATCCACGTCCAGTCTTTAAGATAGAAAACGCTGTCGTGAAGAACGAGAGGCTCATAGGTAGGGATCAAAACCACTTAAAACTTATCTTGCAAAAAGACAACAAGACGCTTGAGGCGCTGTTTTTTAACTTCACAAGGCACGTTAGAGTGGGTGAGATGGTGGATATCATCTTTTGCGTATCTAAAAATTCATTCCGCGGGCTTGTTACACCACAGCTTCTTATACGAGAAATTTTATAGCTTTCTGCCTAGTCGTTTGAAATTTAATGACTAGGTATTACTTTTTAATAATTAAAAATTTTATAAATTTATCTTTATAAATCCCTAAGATACGTACTATATAAACAAAATAAATTTATCAATACTTATTTAATATTATAAATTAATAATATTTTAAATAAAAATCCGTAAAATTACATTCACATTATATTTTTAAAGGATTGAAAATGAAAAGTTCATTTTTGAAAGCTAGCATGATTGCATGTGCGGTTTGCTCATTTGCTATGGCAGAGGGAGCATTTATTGGTTACGAGGGCGGATACTCTTTTGCGTCAAACTGGAAAGAGAAAACAACAGACGGCGAGAGCGCAAGTGTTAGAAAAGGTCAATTTAACAGTGGCGTAAAAGCTGGTTATGATTTTGACAGTTTCAGAGCTTATGGTGCTTATTTTTATAGCTTTCAAACAAAAAAACAAATAGAAAATGATGATGACAGATTTACTGTTAAATGGAAAAAACATAGCTTATTAGCTGGAGCCGACTATACTCCAAGCATCACTGAAGATATTAAGCTTGTTTTAGGTGGCTACACTGGCGTATCTAGACTTTTGATAAGTAGAGATGACACAGATCATAAATTCTATGACACAGGATTTGTTTTAGGTGCTAAATTTGGTGCTGAGTACCTACTTGATCAAAATAACATCCTAGAAGCTGGCATGAAAACTGACTACACTTTCTACAAAGCAGACGATGTTAGCAAAGTTAGAGAGAGCAACATCGGTCTTTACGTAGGCTACACTTATAAATTTTAATATTAAACATTCCCTCCTTAAGAAATTTGCGCCCTAGTTTGTGCGCAAATTTATCTCTAGTATTTGTACCATTAAATTTAATATACTTTCCATAAAGGACACAAAATGAATAAAATAAGATTTTCTTTATTTATGCTCATATCTGCTGCCTTTGCACGTGATTTTGATATCGCTTTTCTTCAAGCTGTTGT
>NZ_POYR01000168.1:0-2958 GCF_002912425.1 Campylobacter concisus | reverse complement strand
CTATTTTACTACTTTTAAGGATAAAAGTTATTAAATTTTACGAAATTTGTAAGATTTTTTGTCCGCGAGCTATTTTGATTTTAAAAATTTGAGTTGTGTAGCAAATGATTTTTCAAAAACAAATCAAATTTTCATCCGTGGTTATCTCTATATTTTATCGGCAAAAAATATTTGGTATTGCTAAAGTAATGATATTTAGTAAATTTATTGCCATGCCAAATTTAATTCATAATGCCTAAAAATTTTTTTACTAAATTCAGCCTATTTTTCCCTCAAGAAATTCCAAAATGTCTTGTGATTTTTTATTTAGCGACTCTTTTGGGATCTGTAAGAAGCTGCCTTCTTTTAAGATCAAAGCTATAAAATCATCAGTTTCGCAAGTGCCAAGAAACGCACCATATGAAAAATGAACCGTGCTCGTTGCCGTGGCAAACAAGACCTCATCATCATATATAACGATCTCTTGTTCGCGCTCAACATCGATGTTTGAGTAAATGGCTCTAGTAAATAAAACTGGCTTAATAATAGCCGCATAAATATAAAGCAAGACTATGCCGACACAAAGAGCAATGGCTAAATTTCTTGCCAAAATAGAGACATCGTCCATATCAGAATATACTATTAACTCGTGCCCAGTAATGTTAAAAAGCGTGACTAAAGCTACTCCACATAGCACAGCAAATGGCAGCTCTATCGCCCTTATTAAAAATACAATTTTATTCTTTTTATAGACGGTGCGCGAGACTTCGTGTAGCAGTTTTTTAAATTTAGCATCATTTTTTATACTAAATTTCGCTCTAAATTTTTCATTTTGCATTTTATTCCTTCAAATTTTGTCTAAATTTCATCGGTGATTATCTTTATCTTGCTTGCATCAACCAAACTGCCGTTTATGATGATCTCCTCTATCTTGCCAGCTCTTATGACGCCACTTTTTGGATTTTTCACGCTTTTTATGCTGCTTTTTGTGCTAACATCTACGCTTGAATACTCAAAAGCAAGGCTTGTATCCATAAAAATGCAATCTTTTACGACCAAATTTTCCACGTAGCAAAGCGCTTGCAAGCTCTTTATCGTGCAGTTTATGAGCGTCACGTTTTTCGCGTTCCAAGCTAGGTATTCGCCTGAGATGAGGCAGTTTTGCGCGAGCACGTTTTCGCAGTTCCAAAAGGCATCTTTTGATATGAGCTTTGAGTTTGTGATGCGAAGGTTTTTGCAGCTATCAAAGCAGTAGTTGCCATCTAAATTTAGCCCATCAACCTCTAAATTTTCACTATTTGCCCCAAAATAATCCCCTTTTGCAAAGACGTTTTTTACCTTCACGTCCGCGCACCCCCAAAGTGTCTCGGCGGCGTCTGAGAAACTTACATTTTCAAGTAAAATTTGCGAGCTTTTTCTAAAGCTTTTTGGCGCATTTATGACCACGTCTTTGAAGCTTAAATTTGTGCTGTACCACATGCCAGCTCTTGCTAGAGGCTCCAAGTATCCGCCATTTAGCGTGATGTCGCTTGCGTACCAGAGCGGATATTTGTAGGCAAAAACGCACTCGTTTAGCTTTAAATTTGAGCTGTGTTTTAGCGGCGACTCGCCATCTTCAAAGATGCAGTTAGTAAAATTTATCCCCTTTGCCCCAAACATCGCGCGCTCGCCAGTGAAAATTTCAGCGTTTCTCTCTTGCATTTTTGTCCTTTATTAAATTTTTCTTTTAAAATTATACTGATTTTCTCAAAATTTATTGCAAAATGCCATTAAATTTACTTTAAAGACGCAAAGCGTTATAATCGCCCCAAAAAAGGAGCAAAAATGGGTTTAAAATCAGACTCTTGGATAAGGAAAATGTCGGTTGAAAAGAAGATGATCGTGCCATTTGCCGAGGAGCAAGTGGGTCGCGGCGTCGTTAGCTACGGCGTTTCTAGCTATGGCTACGATATCCGTGTGGGCGATGAGTTTAAAATTTTCACAAACATCGGCGGGACCGTCGTTGATCCAAAGAATTTTGATGAGAAAAATGTGGTCGATTTTAAGGGTGATGTCTGCATCGTGCCGCCAAATTCTTTTGCTTTAGCGCGCACGATCGAGTACTTTAACATGCCTGATAACGTGCTAGCGATCTGCCTTGGCAAGAGCACATACGCAAGATGCGGCATCATCGTAAATGTGACGCCTTTTGAGCCAGGGTTTAAGGGACATATCACGATAGAGATCTCAAACACAACGCCGTTACCTGCGAAAATTTACGCGAACGAGGGCATTGCGCAGGTGTTATTTATCGAGGGTGATGAGCCTTGCGAGGTGACTTATGCTGATAAAAACGGCAAATACCAAGCCCAAGAAGGCATCACACTGCCTAGAATTTTGAAGTAATTTTCATGCCTTTGCGATTTTGCAAAGGCTAAATTTATCTCCCACTTTTTATAAAAACCCTAAACAATAACGAAATTTTGACGAAATAGAAGTTAGAAAGAGCGAAGCTTTGATAAATAAATTTTAAATTTGGCACAGCTTTTGCTTAAAAATTTATAAACTAGCTCATAAATCAAGCTCAAATATAAGGATATGCATGACAGAGAAAAAAGATAAAAAAATATCTACGCATATAAAAGAAACAAAACTAAACGGTATAAAAAATCCTATCTTTGAAAAAAACCTACAAGCGTTATTTCAACAAGATGAAGTTTTGGCTACTAGACTCTTTGGCATGGAAACTCAAACTAAATATGAAGTTATTTTAAATAATAGTGACCCAATAGATATGAATATAATCGCTAAAGAAAGCAAAAAAACTATATATAAAAATCCAGTTGAAGAAACTTATAAGATGCTTGATGATGTAGAAAAAAAATATAAAAGGTACCCGGGTCTTTTTTTCTATGGTCTTGGAAATGGTATACTTTATAAAGCGTTGGCAAAAAATAATGCCCATAAAAAAATAGTAATAGTTGAGCCAGAACTTGAAAT
>NZ_POYR01000167.1:0-435 GCF_002912425.1 Campylobacter concisus | reverse complement strand
GCAGTACGGACAGATAGCCGCTGAAACGGATGTCTTTCGCCTGCGAGCGGGTACATACCTGATAGGCGTAGAAATTGGCTTCCGCCTCGCTGGTGATGCCCAGTAAGTGGGCGAGCTCGTGGGCGTAAGTGGCGGGATATTGAGAGGGAAGCAAATCGCCGTTCAGGGTGAACTCGCAGAAGAAAGGCGCCATGCTGCCGGTGACTCCCACCATGGAAATCAGGGGGGTGAACAGCATCGTTTTTACCCGGGGCGATTGATGAAAAGGACGGTGAACGCCTAAGGAGTCACCGATTTGATTATAGGCCTGTACGCTTTCACGGCAGACCAGCTCTTTGTCAATCGACGTAATACCGGTGTAAGAACTGTTCAGATTCTCGATGTAGCCGTCTGTAAAACTCCGAAAGTTTTCAGGAGTATAGGCGGTGTAAGGAA
>NZ_POYR01000166.1:0-15215 GCF_002912425.1 Campylobacter concisus | reverse complement strand
TTACAGCTCTAGGTTTTGTAAGCTGCTAAGGCGAGTGAGTAAGATTTTAAAATTTGCAAAATAGCTTTATTAAATTTGTAAATTTGCCCAGAATTTTAAAAATCTAGGCAAATTTCACTCGAATTTACTCTCTCACGACGTGTAAAAACTGCATGTGTTTTCGATATTGCTCGATGACGTCGTTTATCAGCGTAGCTTCGCTCCAGCCAAGCACGTCGTAGTCCTGACCGCCCTCTTTCAGATAGACCTCAGCCCTGTAGTAAAGATCGTCGCCGTCAAGCTCTCTGGTGTAGTCTGGACTATGGCTCTTAGTGAGATAGACGCCATATCTAAAGTCCATCTCGTCGCCAAGTCCGACATTTAAATTTACAAAATTTTCGCCATTTGTGACCTTTGCTTCAAGTCCGTTTTTGACAAATTCCTCTTTTAGCTCGTTAAAAGCTTTTAGCACGACTTCGTTTAAAAATTTCTTGCCATCTTTCTTGCCTGGTAGCGTAATGATCGCACTTAGACGTTCTTTCCACGGCTTTGAAAGATCACTAATAGGCATGTTGTTAAAGTTATTTGTCTCTTTTTTGGTTAGATCCACACGTAACGCCTTAAATAGCCCGTAAATGGCGCCAAGTAGCACTATGGAAAATGGCAGTGCTGTCGTGATCGTAAGTGCCTGAAGTGAGCCAAGACCACCAGCTAGCATCAAAAATGCCGCCACGACGCCCACTGTAACGCCCCAAAAGACCTTTTGCCAAACTGGCGTATCGTCCTTGCCGTTTGAACAAAGCATGTTCATGACGATCGCCGCAGAGTCGGCAGAAGTGACGAAAAATATGACGATCATAAAGACTGCGATCACGCTTAGCACGCCTGAGAAGCTAAATTTCTCCAAAAACATAAAAAGTGCTGAGGCTGAGTCAGAATTTACCGTGGTCGCTAGCTCGCTAAAGCCACTTTGCACGAGCGAGATCGCTGAGTTGCCAAAGAAGCTCATCCAAGCAAAAGTAAAGCCAGTTGGCACGAGAAGCACGCCGATCACAAATTCTCTTATCGTTCTGCCCTTTGAAATTTTAGCTATAAAAAGCCCCACAAACGGCGACCAAGATAGCCACCAAGCCCAGTATAGCAGCGTCCAGCCGCCAAGCCAGCTCTCGTTTTGCCTCTCGTAGGCGTAGAGGTTAAAGGTATTTGAAATGAGCGTAGAGACGTAGTCGCCGCTGTTTTGCACAAACGACTTTAGAAGCTGCGTCGTATCGCCCAAAAATAGTATCAAAAACATAAAACATATAGCTAGCGCGATATTTGCGTTTGATAAGATTTTGATGCCCTTATCGACACCACTTGCCGCTGAGATGGTAGCAGCAAAACAAAGCACTATTAGAAGCGTGATATGCATAGTCGGCAGGCCAAAAACGTGCGTAAGGCCAGCATTTACCTGAAGTACGCCGTATCCTAGCGAGGTCGCCACGCCAAAAAGGGTCGCCACTACGGCAAATGTATCGATGGCGCTACCTATCTTGCCGTAAATTTTATCTCCGATGATCGGATAAAACGCCGATCTAAGCGTGAGTGGCAAGCCGTGCCTATACGAGAAAAAGGCAAGGATAAGCGCCACGATAGCATAGACCGACCATGCGCCCATGCCCCAGTGGAAAAACGTGATATTCATCGCAAGCTTTTGCGCTGCGATAGTTTGCGCGTCGCCAACTGGTGGGTTTAGATAGTGCATGAGCGGCTCAGCCACACCAAAAAATACTAGCCCTATGCCCATGCCAGCGGCAAACAGCATAGAAAACCACGAGATATTTTTGTGCTCTGGCTTTACATGATCAGCTCCTAGCTTGATCTCGCCAAGCTTACTAAAGCCAAGAATGATGACGCTAAGAAGTATAACGGCTACGACTAGGATATAAAACCAGCCAAATTTGGCCGCGATGTAGTTTTGCATACCCTTAAAAAACTCATTTGAGAAATTTGGAAATATCGCTGCAAATGCCGCTATTAAAAATATGATAACAAGCGATGGGATAAATACTGAATTATTAAATTTTGACCTTTGAAATTTAAACATTTTTCTCCTTTTTATAAATTTCAGTTTTGCCTTAAAATAACAAAAAAGAGTAAATAGGTCAAATTTTCTCTTTAAATTTTTATGAAATTTTAAGCTTTAGCCACCAAAAATAGCTACTTTGAAATTTATCTCAAGTCTCTTTTATCTCTCTTTGGTTTTGCAAGGGTTGTTAGCACTATGACGACAAAAGCGATGCCAAATGTGATATACAAAATGATCTTTGGCGAGTCATACTCTATCCTAGATCTTGCGACCTCTTCGCCGCTTGCCTCCACTAGCTCGCCGCGCTTTATCATATCGCTGATATCTTTTGCGCTAAGCTCTTTAGACAGCCTTGTTAAAATTTCTATGACGCCAAGGTCCGCCACCTCATAAACGCTATGTTTTATGCCATAAAATGGCTTTATCTTGCTAAAAAAATAGACCTTCTCGCCATTTGCATAAACTGCGCCATATTCGCCATCTTTTACCAGCCCTACTTCGCGCCAAGAGCTACTTGGGGCAAATTTATATAAAGAGACTGTTTGTGCCTCTAAGTGCCTGCCATGCTTTGAGCGCCGCCACTCTTCACCTTGCTGTAAGAAATACGCCAAGCCATCATCTACAAAAACGTCAGCATAGAGCCTTTTTAGCTCGCCTTTTAGCTGGTAGTCTGAAATTTTAGCCTGCTCGTTTTTCGTGCTATCCCAAAAGTAAATTCCATCTTTGCTGGCAAAAAGAGGCCAAAAAGAGTGCACGTTATCCACGCTATAAATGGCGCTATAAGACATATTTTGAGCGTTAAATTTATGCTCATTTGCAAACACAGCTCCACTTTTTGGCTCAAAAAGATATTCTATATCATGCTTAGCATCGTAGCATATCCGGCGCGTCTCATCTGAATATCTTGTATCAAGCCTATAAAAGCCCATAAACAAGCTTTTGCCGTCTGTGTAATATCCGCTAGCAGCGCCGCTTTCTGTCGTAATATATCTTAGCTCACTAGGATCTGCGTCAAGCTTTTCGCCCTTGTAGTAAAGCGTGCTGCCGTCTCTTGCAAAGCCAGCGTCAAATATAGGCTCTAAATTTGTGCTTTCAACCCTTTTTGTCCTATAAAAATAAGGGCTATCATCGTAGCTTTTTATAAAAACGTGAGCAAGGTTTTTCATAATGGCACTAAATTCGCTAAATCCAGCCTCTTTCTCGCTTCTAGTGGCGCAATAATAGCTTATCTTGCCGTCACTTATATAGCCATTGCCAAGCACTTTGGTGCTTTTTGGATCAAGACCAGGCAAAATTTCTCTAGCGCAATAGACATAATTTTTATCAGCCGCCACGTTTGAGTAATCATACGCGTGTTTTAGCTTTAAAACCCTAAAACTAGCCTCATCAACGCCTTTTAGCTCATACTTGCCACTGCCTGAAATTTGAACGTAAATTTTACCCTCAGGCGAGCGGTAAAACTCGCTACTATCAATGTTTGCAAAGCCTCTTTGATACTCGCCCTCACGCCAGAGATAAAGCATCGCCAAAACAAAAAATAGCGTCAAAATGACAAAAAGATAAAGTATCTTAGTCGCAATTTTTCTCATTATCTATAATCATCCACCCTTTTTTTAAGCTCGCTTTTTTGCGTTTTATTTTTAAAAATAGCGCCAACCACCGAGGCCACAAATGCAATGGCTAAAAATATCCAGTAGGCATATTTTTGCGAGTAATCATCAAAGTCGCTTATCGCATCGATCACCACCTCGCCCTCAGCTGGCGTCATAGCGCCTTGATCTACCATTTTTACTATCTCATCAAGTTTTAAATTCTTAACATTTGGACCATAAGGACGAGTGAGAATTTCAACCACGCCAAGATCGTTTATATCATAAACACTGCTGTTAAAACGCCAGCCGTAGCCGACGTTATCAAAATAATATGTCTTATCTCCGTTTGCATAAACCGCTCCGTAGCCATCGTTTCTTACAAGACCGATCTTTCGCCACTGCTCTTTTGTATCAAGCCTTACGATACATGTGTGGCGTGAGCTTAGGCCGTGATCATTTTTCGTGTTGTGCCAAATTTCATAGGTTTTTAAAAAATATGTCTTGCCATCACTTATCATCACGTCGCCATATAGCGGCGTTATCTCGCCTTTAAACGGATCATCGCCGTCTCTTACAAACTCACCCTCATCTATGCTGTTATACCACTGCCACTTTCGCTCCCAGTGATAGATACCGCCTTTACCGCGAAAAAGAGCGTGATAGGAGTGCTCATCTTTTAGGTTAAAAAGTGGCTCGTATGGGGCAAATTTTGGGTCAAATTCATGGTCATTTGCATAGACCATGCCAGAATTTGGCTCATAAAGATAGTGAATGCGCCATATCTCGCCGATATCACGCATTTGTGGGCTAAATTTGATCCCTAGCTTTGTGCTGTCGTAATAGACATTTTCTCCATCAGTCGTAAAATGCATGCTCTTTCTGCCAGATACCTGCTCGATGTAGCGCATTTTGCTGGCATTTGCGCCCTCTAGCTCTTTGCCCTCATGATAGACCTTCACGCCGTCACTTGCGTAGCCAAAGCCCAAGATCGCTGCCAAATTTGCGTTATCAACCTGCCTAAATTTATAGATATGAGTTTGCGCTTTTGGGGTTTTAAACATTTTATGTGAGAAGATGTCCCAAAACTCTTTAAGTGCGGATATTTCGAGATTTGTCTCGCTTTCGCTATCGCAAAAGTATGTCACCTTGCCATCGCCAAAGTAGCCGTTGCCAAGCGCTCTAACGCCATTTGGATCAAGACCACTCATCACAAGGTTACCGCAATACACCGCCTTATCGCTAGCGCCAACGTTTCTGTTGTCGTATTTGCCAGTGTCAATGTATCTAAATTTACTGGCCCTCACGCCTATTAACTCAAATTTACCGCCACTTGGCACCAAGGCATAGACCTTGTCGTCTTTGATGTAAAAATAGCTATTATTTAGCTCTTTACTATCGCCAATGTCGTCATCTAAAATAGAAACTAACCCAAAGACAAAAAAGTAGGTAGCAAAAAATATCACAACAATGGCGATTATTACTGAGATTAGCGGATGTTTTTTTAGCATTTTAGCTCCATTTCAAACAAATTTAGCGACCTCATCATGGCGCAAAAACCTTTCATACATTTAAATTTCACAAAACCTATCCAAATATAAAATATCTAAAAATTAAAAGCCTAAAATATGCAAATTTACCCATCAAAAACAAAAAACAAGCGGCTGCTAATGTAATAATAAGCCTAATAATATCAAATTCCAGCGTAACCCCATAATAAATAAAGACTGACGCAATAAAACATAAATAAAAATAACAAAGCATGAAGATCAAATTTTTAATCCTTGCAAAAAGTCCTGACTCTTCGCTGCTTTTTGCGATTAGCCTAATGCTCTCTATCTTATTTAAAAATCCAACCTTTTTATATTTTATCCGGACTAGATCGCCTACTTCATATTTTTCTATCTCTGGTGAAAACACCCCGCTAAATCTCTCTTTACCTATCAAAAGGCTCATGCTTGTGGCTAAATTTTGCCTAACAACTCTCGTATTTAGCGCGCTTATCCTACCGATCTTTTTCAAGCTACTCTAGCTCCTCGGCGATCTCTAAAACTTCAAAATACTCATTTTCTAGGCTTTCAAGCTCAGCTTTTGCCTTTTCAAGCTCTTCATAAAGCTTGGTTAGCCCCACTTCTTGATAAATTTTTGGATCACTAAGCCCCTCGTTTAGCTCGGCCACTCTTGCTTCGAGGGCTGAAATTTTATCTGGATATGTGTTTAAAATTTGCGTTTGTTTGTAGCTTAGTTTTGCGCCAGATTTACTCTTTTGTTTAGCTTCATTTTGGCTATTTGAGAGCTCTTTTTCAAATTTATCAAGCTCTTTCATCTCATCTTCAAGCTCCAAATAGACGCTATACTCTTCGTGCAAGACATTTATCTTTGTCCCCTCAAACGCCCAGAGCTTATTTGCCATCTTATCGACAAAATATCTATCGTGGCTTACTAGCAAGATAGCCCCCTCAAAACTTTGCAAGTAGTCTTCTAAAATATTTATAGTTGCGATATCAAGGTCGTTTGTCGGCTCGTCAAGCAGCAGCACATCGTAAGTTTTGGTAAAAAGCATCGCAAGTGCGACGCGATTTTTCTCGCCGCCACTTAAAACGCCTATCTTTTTATCTAAAAATTCCTTTGGAAAGAGGAAATTTTTAAGATAACCATAAACGTGCATATTTCGCCCACGCACCAGCACGTGATCGCCGCCGTTTGGGCAAAATGTCTCTATAAGGCTCTTGTCATCATCAAGGACATTTCTAGCTTGGTCAAAATAGCCGATGCTCACCTCGCCTCTTTTTATCTCGCCACTACTTTGCTTTTCAAGTCCTAGCAAAATTTTAAGCAGCGTGCTCTTTCCACTGCCATTTCGTCCGACTATAGCGATCCTCTCGCCCTGCAAAACCCTTGCGTCAAATTTTTCAAAAAGCACCTTGCCGTCTATACTTTTGCTTAAATTTTTAAACTCAAAGAGCATTTTTTTGCGGTTTTGGCTCTGAACTTGATTGAAATTTTTACTCGCACGCTCCAGCTCTAGCCTCACGCGCCTTATCACGCCTGGATTTTTCTTAGCCTCCTCGCGCATGGCTAGCACCCGCTCTTTTCTGCCCTCGTTTCGCTTTAGCCTAGCTTTCACGCCGCGCCTTAGCCACTCCTCTTCTGCCTTTAGCTGCTTTAACAGCGTCTCATGCGACTTTGCAAGGCTTGCTAAAATTTCCTCTTTTTTGGTTAGATAGTTTGCATATCCGCCCTCAAAATTTTTTAAGCTTGCATCCTCGACCTCAACGCACCTAGTAGCGAGCGCATCGATAAAATACCTATCGTGGCTAATAAAAACTATGCTTTGATTTGAGCCTTTTAGCATATCTTCAAGAAATTTGACCATATAGACATCAAGGTGGTTTGTCGGCTCGTCAAGCAGCAGCACATCTGGCTTTTTAAGGATGAGCGCGCCCAGTGCCACACGCCTGATCTCGCCACCGCTAAGCGAGCAAATGGGCCTATTTTCATACTCTTTTAGCTTAAATTCTTGCAAAATTCGCTCGATCTTGTGCTCGATATTCCAGCCATCCTTTGCCTCTATAAATTTCAAAAGCCTCTCTTGCTCTTTTAAAATTTCCTTGTTTTCTGGGTCATTTGCTAGCAAAACTCCACTCTTTTCATACTCGCTTATCGCGTCAAATATCTCTTTTAGCTCGTTATTTAGCGCATCTCTTACGCTAAAAGTGGCGTTAAAATTTGGATTTTGCGCTAGCATCTCGACGCTTATCAAGCTCTGCACTATGCGTCTGCCGCTATCTGCTGCCACCTCGCCAGAGATGATCTTCATTAGAGTGCTCTTGCCGCTACCGTTTTTGCCGATGATCGCTATCTTTTCATTTTCATTTACGCTAAGACTTACGCTGTTTAAAATTTCATTTGCGCCAAATTTTTTACTTACGTCTATTAGGTCGATTAATGCCATTTTTCTCTCAAATTTTAAATTTTTTGGATTATATCAAAAGGGAGCTAAAACCTAATTTGGCTATAATCGCCCCAAAATTTAAAAATGGAGAAATTTATGAATCTTTCTATGAAAAAACTGGTCGTCCCTATATTTTTAGATATGTTTTTACACTTTATAACACTCATCATAAACACCTACATGGTGACAAAAGTGAGCGTGCATCTAGTTGGCGCCATGGGTGCGGGCAATCAAGTGATGGATCTTTTTATGACCATTTTTAACTTTTTAAGCATGGGCTGCTCAGTCGTCGTCGCACAAGCCCTTGGAGCAAAGCAAAACGAGCTAGCCTCAAACGTCATACACGCAAGTATCACGTCAAATACTATCTTTGGCATCTTTTCAGCCATCATCATCTACGTCTTTGGCTACAACATCTTAAATTTACTAAACGTTCCAAACGATCTCATAAACGATAGTTTCTCATACCTTCACATACTTGGCTTTGCATTGCTCTTTGATGGCATCGGCATGGTGCTAGCTGCGGTGCTTCGCGTCTATAATCTAGCAACTGCCGTGATGCTAACTTCAGTTTTGATGAACATCATCACCATCTTTGGCAACGCCATCGCTCTTTTTGGCTGGTTTGATCTGCCAAATTTAGGCCTGCAAGGTGTCGCTATCTCGACATTTGTGGGCAGACTAATAGGCCTTTTTGTCCTACTTTACATGCTCATACGCGTGGCAAAAGTTAGAATTTATCTTAGCAAACTGCTTGTAGTGCCGTTTGGAATTTTAAAGAAAATACTCTCAGTTGGCTTGCCAAGTGCTGGCGAAAATTTACTCTGGATGGCGCAATACATGGTCGCATTTGGCTTTATCGCGAGCATGGGCGAGGCAACTCTTAGCGTGCAGACGATCTACTTTCAGATCACACTTCTCATCTTGCTTTGTGGAGCGAGTATCAGCGTGGCAAACGAGGTCATCGTTGGGCATTTGGTTGGGGCAAGCGAGTTTAACGAGGCTTACACAAGAACCTTTAAAGCCTTGTGGCTTGGCATCTCTATCACGCTCGTCGTCGTTTTGATCGCCTACGCCTTAAAGTATAAGATCATGGACGCGCTAAATTTAGATGATGGCTTGCGCAAGATAATGCTACCACTCTTTACCCTCTCGATCGTGCTAGAAGCTGGCAGAACCTTTAACATCGTCATCGTAAATGCCCTTCGTGCAAGTGGCGACGCGAAATTCCCGCTAGCGACTGGGCTTATCTTTATGTGGGGGCTTTCGCTGCCGCTTGGATATTTCTTAGGCATACACCTTGGCTGGGGTATCATTGGCGTTTGGATAGGATTTTGCGCTGATGAGTGGCTAAGAGGCCTTGCAAATACCTGGCGCTGGAGAAGCAAAAAGTGGCAAGAAAAACGCCTAGTTTGAGGCAAAAGAGCCTAAATTTAGACTTTTATGGTCTAAGCGTTTTAGTAAATTTCAAAACAAATGTAAAGGCTATGCGATTAAGAGTTGGTAAGGATGCTAAGATCACCCTTTCTATGCCATTTTATAGCACGCAAAAGATGGCTCTTGGCTTTCTTGAAACGCACAGAATTTGGCTTGAAAACTCATACAAAAAAGCTCTTTTAAATTTGCCAAAAGATGATGAGATGAAATTTCTTGGGCAAATTTATAAGATCAAATTTGATGAGAGCGTAAATGTGCCATTTTTTGAAGATAAATTTATCATAACGCCAAATTTAAAGGCGCTTGAGCGCTTTAAAAAAGTAAGAGCAAAGGAGCTATTTTTAGAGCTTGTAAGCTGCTATCAGCCTCATATCAATAAGCCAGTTAGTCGCATCGTCATAAGAGATAGCAAAACTCGATGGGGCAGCTGCAACCACAAAAAAGGCTATATAAACTTAAGCCTAAGACTTATAGAAAAACCGCTCTCTGCCGTGCGCTATGTCGTACTTCACGAGCTTACTCACCTGCTCTATCCGCATCATCAAAGCAGCTTTTATAAATTTATAGAAGCCATCATGCCTGATTACAAAGAGCAAGAGCAAATTTTAAAATCATAATTATTTTTCATCAAGTAAGTGTAAATTTAATATGATAAAATTGCATATTACTTTTCAAAAGGAAAATTTGATGAAAAAAATGATTTTTATCTCGCTTCTTGCAGCTTGCGCTCTAGCAGGCGATTTTAAAGATGGCTTGAAAGCTTATGCTGACTCAAATTTCACTGAGGCTTTGTCTAAATTTGAAGCAGGTTGCACGGCAAATGACGCAAGATCATGTGCAAAAGCAGGTGCGATCTATCAGCTTGGCAAAACTGACGTGCCAGACAGTAACAAAGCGTTAGAGTTTTATAACAAAGCTTGCCAAGGTGGCGAAAAAGAGGGTTGCTCAGCAGCTGGTGGAATTTATCTAGATAGCGATCCACAAAAGGCAAGAGAGTTTTTTAACAAAGCTTGCGAGCAAAACGACGGCTACTCTTGTGGCATGATAGGATCAATACTAATAGAAGCTAAGAAATTTAAAGAGGCTTACACCTTCTTAGTAAAAGGCTGCAAGCTAAACGATAAGATGTCTTGCGAGTTTGCAGGCGATCTAAAACGCTCAAAACAACTTTGATCTTTAGGCTTTATAAGCCTAAATTCTCACTTTTTATAAAATCAATAGAAATTTATAAATAAATTTAAAAGTTTAGGCAAGAGAGATCTTGCCTAATGTTATATCGCTCTTATTTGATCAAGCGGTTTATCTTTTATGCCCCACTGAGTCATAAAGACAAAGCCATAAAGAGCCGCTGCCACGATGTAGGCTGTGTATTCGTTTGGCATTAGGCCAAATTTCACGCAGATGTTTGGCACAAGAGCTAGAGGCACGACTGGGATAAGTAACGCCCTCTCCCAAATCCTAAGCTTAGTGACGTAGTAGCCTTGCAGCAAGCTTGAAAAGGCAAACATACCTACAACTGCCATGCCAAAGACGAGCAAAATTTCAAGTGGGTTGCTCATCCAGACTATCCCTTTTGAATCAAGAGGATCGCTCGTGTTTATGCTCTCAATTAGCATAAGTTTGTTGTTAAAGAAAAAGGCAAATGGCAAGATCGCCGTTCTTAGATCATAAAAAAATCCTTGCACGCCAACGGTTATTGGATTTGCCTTGGCAATGCCCGCTGCTGCGTAGGCTGCGATGCCAACTGGTGGCGTATCATCGGCTAAAATTCCAAAGTAAAATACAAAAAGATGCACGGCGATGGCTGGGATTATGAAGCCATTTTTATGCGCTAAAAACAAGATAACTGGCGCAACAAGACTTGAGACGACGATGTAGTTTGCTGTCGTTGGAAGCCCCATGCCAAGGATGAGCGACATAAGAGCTGTGAGAAGTAGTATCATCATGATGTTATCGCCTGCTAGAAGCTCGACTAGATCAGAGAGTACTTGACCAAGGCCAGTTAGCGAGATAGAGCCCACGATGATGCCTGCAAGCGCGGTTGCGATGGCTATTGTAGTCATGCTCTTTGCAGCTGCGACCATCGCCCAAAATATATCCTCAAAGCCAAGAAGCACATCGTTTATGCCTACCTTTTCGCCTGAAGCTAGCTTTTTAGTTGGCTCTTGAAAGATCATTATCAAAAATAAAAATCCTATCGCATTAAAAGCTGCAGCTATGGCTGACTCTTTTGCGATTAAAAGCGTATAAAGTAAAATCAAGATCGGCGTTATATAGTGAAGACCGCTAACAAAAATTTTAAATCTTGAGTGAAATTCGCTCTGATTTATGCCTTTTAGTCCAAGTTTGACGCTCTCTAAATGCACGATGAAAAATAGCGACAAATAACAAGCAAATGCTGGGATAACCGCCGCCATCATAACATTTGTATATGTCATACCCAAAAACTCAGCGATGATAAAAGCAGCCGCACCCATGATAGGTGGCATGAGCTGTCCATTTACGCCAGCTGCGACCTCGATAGCTCCAGCTTTTGTGCGTGAAAGGCCAGCTTTTTTCATAAGTGGTATGGTAAATGTACCAACGGTTACGACGTTTGCTGTGGAGCTTCCTGAAACCATGCCAGTTAGGCCACTTGCGATGACTGAAGCCTTAGCTGGGCCGCCTCTATATTTGCCAAGAAGAGAAAAGGCTAAATTTATGAAGTATTGTCCAGCGCCTGCTCGCTCAAGCAATGAGCCAAAAAGAACAAAAAGATAGATAAAACTAACGCTAACACCAATAGGCACGCCAAAGACGCCCTCAGTCGTCAAAAACATATGCCCTGCGATCTTTTCAAAGCTAGCGCCTTGATGAGCGATGATGTCTGGCATATAAGGACCAAAGTGATCGTATATCAAAAATAATATACAAATGATAGGAAGTGCTGGCCCCATGACACGCCTGCCAGCCTCAAGTAATACGATGATCGCCAAAAACGATATGACGATATCTTGAGTGATATAATCCCCTGTCCTATCAGCTAGCTCATAAAAATAAACCGCTGGATAAAGCACGGCAACAACGCCTACCACGCAAAAAACTAGGTCGTAAAATGGCAAACTTGAGTGAGCCTTTTTATGAAAAGTGACTGGATAGAGCAAAAATACAAGCCCAACCGCAAAAGCTAGGTGAATAGAGCGTGAAATGTTAGTATTTAGCGGAAAATACGCTATATAAAGCTGAAAAACCGACCAAGAGAAACACGCAAATGCTATGAAATAGTTGTAAAAATTGCTATTTATCTCTCTTGTCTTTACTTCGACAAATTGTTCTTCGTTGTCATTAACTTCGTTCATCTCTCTCCTTTAAAATTTAAATATATAAATTTAGAAGAAATTTACATATTTAAATTTTATCCAGAGGCAAAAGCCCCTGGAGATGGATTATTTTAAGATACCAGCCTCTTTAAACGCAGCCTCTGCAGCTGGGTGAAGCGGAGCTGAAAGACCTTGAACGAGATCTTCTTTATTAACTGATTTTAGCGCTGGGTGAAGAGTTTTGTACTCATCAAAGTTGTCTAAAATAGCTTTTATAACAGCTTTTACAGCCTCATCTTTTGTATCTTTATTAGTTACCAAAACAGCCTTTACGCCGATAGTATTTACATCGTGATCGACGCCATCATAAGAGCCTTTTGGGATCACACCTTTTGCAAAGTATGGTTTTTCTTTAAGAAGATTATCGATCTCGCTGCCTTCGATATTTAGGATATCAATAGGCAAAGATGTCGCTGCATCAGTGATGTTTGCAGTTGGGTGACCAACAACAAAGCTATAACCATCTATCTTTTTATCTTTTAGTGCGTGTGGGCATTCGCCAACTGTTAAAACGCCGCGGTATCCTAGTTTTGAAACGTCAAAGCCTTTTGCTTTAAAGACTTCAAGCGTGCTCACTTCGTTGCCGCTACCTGGGTTGCCTACGTTGTATTTTTTACCTGCAAAAGACTGGATATCACTTGTTAGGCCGCTATCTTTTGCTACAACAAATGCAAGAAGCTCAGGATAGATAGCTACTACTGAGCGTAAATTTTCATCTTTTGCTCCGTCAAATTTGCCAGTGCCATTATATTTATCATAGACGACGTCACTTTGAACAAAGCCAAAAGTAAGCTCTTTTTTAAGGACGTTATTTACGTTATAAACAGAGCCGCCAGTTGATTGAACAGAGCATTTTACGTCTGTATTTTTATTTGCCAAGCGGCAGATCGCTCCACCTATCGGATAGTACGTGCCTGTCATGCCACCAGTGCCGATACTGATAAATTCTTTTGCTGAAAGTGTTGTTGCCAAAAGCAATCCAGCAAGTGCTAAAGAAGTAGTTTTCATCTAAAATCCTTTCAAAAAATTTAAGGCTATTTTATTCTATAAATTTAGCTTTGTATCTTTTTGATATGATATTTTTATGCCATTTTGGTAAAGTTGCAACTATTCTACACAATCAAGGCTTAAAAAAATATTTTCTTAAGAATAAATTTATATTTCTTTATAGGGCGATTTGATTTTAATAAAACAAGAGCCCAAATATTATTTTTATAGCATGTACGATAATAACTTACTTAGTAAACTCAAATTGAGTTTACTGTAAGGTCTTGGCAGGCGGCCAATATTTTATTCTCATAGTAGAATAAAAATATAAAAGCTCAGACAAATCATTATCTCTAAAAACTATTTTCATATATAAAATATCTAAGTTTTGCATAGTAATTTAATAAAATATATTAAAAATAATTAAAGGTATAACACTAAGAATTTTGAAAGGATATCGGAATACCTTATGGTGACTTTTAGTTATTAACGGAACATAGAATAGCATCATACCACCAATGAGATTATTTGAATTGCTAAATTTATTAACCATTAAGTAACATCATATATAATTATACGAGAGCTTCAGCTCAAAACAATATTAATAAAGGAGTCCTAATGGCTACTCAAGAGGTAAATTTAGAGTCTTTAAAAAAAGACTTAGATTCTTTGAAAGCAGATTTTAAAGATGTTATAAAATCTATCAAAGATATGGGTGCAGAGCGTGCGGAATCCGCTAAAGATAAAATTTTAGACCAACTAAATATCGATGAGATCAAAAAATACATAGATGATCTAAAATCAAAAGGCAAAGACGGCATAGAGAACGTAA
Organism: Campylobacter concisus; assembly: GCF_002912425.1. Lineage (GTDB taxonomy): Bacteria > Campylobacterota > Campylobacteria > Campylobacterales > Campylobacteraceae > Campylobacter_A > Campylobacter_A concisus_AH. The sequence continues at coordinate 1,009 of NZ_POYR01000166.1, read as the reverse complement.
ACGACGCAATAAAAGAAGATCCGATTAAAAGCATTGCTATTGCTGCAGGTGTTGGATTTTTAGCTGCCTGGTTATTAAAAAAATAATGGTGGGCATATCTGAATTTATAGTCTCCGTGGTTGAGCTTATAGATGCTCAAGCTGACGATATTAGGTATTCTTTTTTAAAGAGTGCCAATTCAGTTGTACTCAATATAATTGTGGGTGTGATTTGCATCATAGGCTTAGTATTCTTTTTGCTAGGCCTGCACACGCTCCTTGAAAAAACTATTGGGGAAATTTGGGCGTATTTTGCATGCTCTGCTGTGGCTTTTTTATCTTCAATTATCATATACAAGGTATTCCGTGCAAAGTGATATAACAAAAGAAAAGCTAAGAACAGTAGTATCGATGCTAGAGAACAAAAACACAGATAAAAAAAAGCTAAAGCTTGAAGAGGCTAAGCTGAATTTACTACTAAATGACCCTTTGCCAAACTTTTCAAAAGAACTCAATCTAATCAGTCGAGGCAATATTAAGCAGGCCTTGATATCAATAATAGATAAAAATTTTATAATACCTACCTTAAGCAAATTTCTATAAAAACTAATTTTTTATACTCTTTTCTTACTTTTGATAAAAAAATTAATAAATTTTAGATATAATTAGCTATATAATTTCAAGAGATGACCGTGCCGCCGAAAACGAAGATCTTGAAAACCGTTTAAGGCATAAAAGATTGCCAAATTCTGCCCAAGCGCCATCTCTTAAAAACAAAGGAGTAAATATGCGTTATTTTCTAACACTGTTGTGCGCTGCCTTTTTTATGGTTGGCTGTTCCAATACTTGGCATGGTGCAAAAGAGGATACAGGTAATGCTGTAGAATGGTTAAAAGTTAAAGTTACCAAAGGTGCTACCTCCGTTAAATATAAAACAAAATAATTTTTGTCTTTAATGTACACGTAGTTCTTACTTCATTATCCCTTGGGTTCAACTTCATTAGCTTGACCTCTATACTTTTTCTTATTAT
>NZ_POYR01000165.1:0-4877 GCF_002912425.1 Campylobacter concisus | reverse complement strand
ATCGATAAAGGTAAGATTGATATCCCAGTTGATCTAAACCCAGGTAAAGATAACAATGTAACAGCAGAGATCATCAATCCAAATAACCCTAACAACCCAGGCAAGGATAGCAAGGTGATAGGCGAAGCTTCAAACACTGTTAAAGTAACAATTGATGAGATAATAGATGATGTTAAAGGCTATGGAGAAGATACTAAAGTTGGTAACGTTCTTGATGTAAAAGGTCATCTAACAAATGATAAAACTCCAACTATCAAAGGCACTGCAAAAGCTGGCTCAAAAGTAGAAATTTATGATAATGGCGACAGAATAGGTGAGACAACAGCTAAAGCTGATGGTTCATGGGAATTTACACCAGAGCTTACTAAACAAGGCGAGCATAAATTTACAGCAACTGCTGAGAATAAATTTGGTAAGAGCACACCAAGCAATGAAGCTACAATCGATCTAGACTCAATCGCTCCAAAACTTGACAATGTAAAAATCACTCCAATCGATACAAACAGCAGAGCTGATGATACAGCAGAGCTAACTATGGGAACTGGTCATACAGATACTCCAAATGCTGAGATACTATTTAGAGATGAAAACAACAACATTATAGGAAAAGGTCACGCTAACAGTGCAGGTGACTTCTTAATTCAACTAGATAAAGCTGTTCAACCAGGTACTCCAGTACTTGTTCAAGCAATAGACAAAGCTGGTAACGCAGGTACAGAAATGGCTACGGCTGGCAATATAGAGCATCCAAATGATACTAAAGGACCAAAAGTAGATATCGATACTGTAACTCCAGTAGATGAGACTAACCCATCAGATGGTACTCCAGATAAAGGTATCGTAAAAGGTGAATCAGATGAGCCAAATGCTCCAGTAGTTGTTACTGATGAAAATGGTAAAACAATAGGTACTGGCACAACTGATGACAAAGGAAACTTTGAAATCACTACTGATCCAATCAAACCAGGTGATAAGGTAAAAGTAGAAGTAACTGATAAAGCTGGCCATAAAGGTAGTGATACAGAGACTGCAGGGGATACAGAGATTTTACATAAAGATCTTCCAGAAGCTCCAGTTATCAATGAGATAATAGATGATGTTAAAGGCTATGGAGAAGATACTAAAGTTGGTAACGTTCTTGATGTAAAAGGTCATCTAACAAATGATAAAACTCCAACTATCAAAGGCACTGCAAAAGCTGGCTCAAAAGTAGAAATTTATGATAATGGCGACAGAATAGGTGAGACAACAGCTAAAGCTGATGGTTCATGGGAATTTACACCAGAGCTTACTAAACAAGGCGAGCATAAATTTACAGCAACTGCTGAGAATAAATTTGGTAAGAGCACACCAAGCAATGAAGCTACAATCGATCTAGACTCAATCGCTCCAAAACTTGACAATGTAAAAATCACTCCAATCGATACAAACAGCAGAGCTGATGATACAGCAGAGCTAACTATGGGAACTGGTCATACAGATACTCCAAATGCTGAGATACTATTTAGAGATGAAAACAACAACATTATAGGAAAAGGTCACGCTAACAGTGCAGGTGACTTCTTAATTCAACTAGATAAAGCTGTTCAACCAGGTACTCCAGTACTTGTTCAAGCAATAGACAAAGCTGGTAACGCAGGTACAGAAATGGCTACGGCTGGCAATATAGAGCATCCAAATGATACTAAAGGACCAAAAGTAGATATCGATACTGTAACTCCAGTAGATGAGACTAACCCATCAGATGGTACTCCAGATAAAGGTATCGTAAAAGGTGAATCAGATGAGCCAAATGCTCCAGTAGTTGTTACTGATGAAAATGGTAAAACAATAGGTACTGGCACAACTGATGACAAAGGAAACTTTGAAATCACTACTGATCCAATCAAACCAGGTGATAAGGTAAAAGTAGAAGTAACTGATAAAGCTGGCCATAAAGGTAGTGATACAGAGACTGCAGGGGATACAGAATTTGTTGATAATACACCTCCAAGCGTAGAAGTTAAAGAGGTAACTCCAGTTGATACAAATAACCCAGCTGATGGCAATCCAGATAAAGGTATCGTAAAAGGTCATTCAGATGAGCCAAATGCTCCAGTAGTAGTAAAAGACAAAGATGGTAAAACAATCGGTACAGGCACAACTGATGATAAGGGAGATTTCGAAATCACTACTGATCCAATCAAACCAGGTGATAAGGTAAAAGTAGAAGTAACTGATAAAGCTGGCAACAAAGGTAACGGCGAAGGAACAGCTGGCAATACAGACTTTACTGATAAAACAGCTCCAGATGCTCCAGTCATCACAGAAGTAATAGATGATGTTAAGGGCGGTAAATTTAACGAAGATGTTAAAGGTGGCGCTACAAACGATAGCACGCCAACATTTAAAGGTACAGCTGAAGCTGGCTCAACCATAACTCTTAAAAATGGTAATGATATCATCGCTGAAAACATCCCTGTAAAAGCTGATGGATCATGGGAATTTACACCAAAGAGCCCACTTGTTGAAGGTGAATATAATATAACAGCAACTGCAACAGATAAAGCTGGCAATGTAAGCAATGCATCAAATGTAGCTACTGTAACAATAGATCTTCATACTTCTAAACCAGTAATTAATGAAATTATAGATAATGTAGAAGGGGATACGGGCAACGTGAAAAACGAAAGAATTGGCTGGACAAATGACAATACCCCAACACTAAAAGGTAGTGCTGAGGCTGGTGCAACCGTTGATGTCTATGTAGATGGTAGAAAAGCAGGTAGTGTAAAAGCTAACGAAAAAGGTGAGTGGGAGTATACAACCGACAAACTAAGCGACGGCAAACATTCATTCTATGCTATCGCAACAGATGAAGCTGGCAATGTAAGCGAGAACTCAGGAATTTCTTGGATAAAAGTAGATACTAATCCAGGCGAGGTAGTAATCACTAGAATAACAGATGACAACGGTGATGACGCTCTAAACGGTGCTTATGAAGGTGCTATGAAAGACAATACTCCAACTATTTGGGGTACAGGTGAGCAGTACGCAACTGTAACTGTTAGCGTAAAAGATAGTAGCGGTAAAGTAGTATGGAGCGATGAAGTATATATAGAAGATAGTCTTGGCGATTGGCATATTGATGTACCAGTAGCGTTAAAAGATGGCGACTATACAGTTGAAGCTAGTATGCAAGACTATGTCAAAAACCCAGTTCAAAACTCAAACGTTGTAAGCCTTACAATAGACAACGCAACTGACAAACCAGTCATTAAAGAGATCATTGATAATGTTGAAGGTGATACAGGCGATATAAGCTCTAAAAACAACTGGACAAACGACAATACTCCAACACTAAAAGGCAGCGCTGAAGCTGGTGCAGATATAAAAGTATTTGTTGATGGTAAGATAGCAGGTACTACAAAAGCTGGTCTTGATGGTAGCTGGGAATTTACACCAAGAACTAAACTTAGCGATGGCGATCATACATTCTATGTAGAGGCAACTGATAAGATAGGCAATAAAAACACTTCAGATATTGAAACTATAAAAGTAGATACTAATCCAGGTAAAGTAGTAATCACTAGCGTAACAGATGACAACGGTGATGACGCTCTAAATGGTGCTTACGAAGGTGCTACAAAAGATAATACCCCAACTATAAACGGCTTTGCAGAGCCTTACTCAACTGTAACTGTTAGCGTAAAAGATAGCAGTGGCAAGGTAGTATGGAGTGGTGAAGTTTATGTAGAAGATAGCCTTGGCGACTGGTCTATCACAGTAGATAAACCACTAAATGATGGCGACTATACAGTTGAAGCTAGTATGCAAGACTATGTCAAAAACCCAGTTCAAAATTCAAACGTTGTAAGCTTAACAGTTGATACTGCAACTAACATACCAGAGATCAAAGAGATCGTTGATAATGTAGCTGGTGGCGTAGAAAATGGCGATGTTAAAGGTAAAGTTACAAATGACAACACTCCAACTCTAAAAGGTAGTGCTGAGGCTGGTGCAGATATAAAAGTATTTGTTGATGGTAAGATAGCAGGCACTACAAAAGCAGGCTTTGATGGTAGCTGGGAATTTACTCCTAGAACTAAACTTAGCGACGGCGAGCATAAATTTGTCGTAGAAGCGACTGATAAACTAGGACATAGCGCTAAATCTGTAGAAGCAAGCATAGATGTTGATACAACAATAGGCAATCCAAAAGTTAGATTTGTAGAAGATACAAACAATGACGGTGTTTTAAGTGTAGCTGAAGTAGCTGCTATAAAAGATGGCAAAGCTCACTGGGTTATCGACATCCCAACAGATGGTAGCGTAAAAGCTGGTGACGTGATCCAATCAATCGACGGCAAAGGTAATTGGGTTAAATTTGTTGAGATTACTGATGAGATGATCAAAGATGGTAGATTTGAAGCTACATTTAACGTTGGTATCAACAAACTAAAAGATGGAAAATATGAGACTCCAGAGTATAGATTTGCTGATGAAGCTGGCAATGTTAGTGACTCATCAAAAGCTAGCCTTTCACTTGATAGCGAATTTAGCAGAAAACCAAGCAACCCAGAAATTAAATTCCCAGAAGATACAAACAAAGATGGCAAAATTTCTGATGATGAAAACAAAGCTGGTGACAAAGATGCTGGTAAAACAACAGTAGAAGTTACTATACCAAAAGATGGTTCAGTAAAACCAGGTGATAAAGTAGTTGTTACTGATGACAATGGCAAAAAGACTGAAAAACCAATCAACCAAGATGATATCGATAAAGGTAAGATTGATATCCCAGTTGATCTAAACCCAGGTAAAGATAACAATGTAACAGCAGAGATCATCAATCCAAATAACCCTAACAACCCAGGCAAGGATAGCAAGGTGATAGG
>NZ_POYR01000164.1:0-52714 GCF_002912425.1 Campylobacter concisus | reverse complement strand
CTCTCCCTTACTGGGATGTTGGAAAAGTAGGTCGTTGCGGGCTTTGCTTAATCTGCTTTAATTCTTATATTATTTAATACTAGTTTTTATTAGTGTTACTTCTTGTCTAAGTGTAAAATAGTAGTTTTTTATTTTCTTATTTCTTTTTAATTGGCTTTTATTGATTAGGTGTAGTAAGGCTTTTATGTTTGTTTTTATGCTAGTTTTTAAAATCTTTAGACTGAATTTTACTTAATGATAATATGATCCTTTGCTTGAAAAGCAAAGAACAAAATCAAAGATCGAGATACAATTGTTTAGGCTAGAAAAGAGGCATATTTAATTATTTGCCTTGGATTAAAGTTCTAGAACATATACTAAAATTTGATATAAAAAGTTTTTAGGATTCTAACAATATTTTTTTAAAATAGCTATGAAGTTTGAAAGTACAAAATTTAAGCTGCTTGATGTAATAGATACAAGCAATTAGTAAGGTAGGCTTATTTAAAAAAGTACTATTGAACAAGGATGTAAAAGTTAAAGCAGTTAATAGATTAATAAAATTAGTCAGGTGTGAAAAGTAATTATATTTTTACCAAAAAAACTCAAAATTTTAGTAGCTGCTAAAAAGATGCTTGCACTTAAACTTATCGGCACTGCAATTAGTGTGCGTCTTTTCAACTGATAGTTTAGACATCACAAAGAAAAATGTATGACTAGAGATTTCTGACTTTGACGATCAGATTAAATCAAGTGTGTAAAAGACTTCAAATGCGGTGCAAATTTTCACTTCAAACGTTAGCGTTTCAAAAAGTATGCAAGCAGTGGCAACTTATGGCGGTAAAGAGTTAGAGCGTGAGACAGCTAAAAGAGCAAAAGAGTATAAGCTCATAAAAAACCTCTCTGATAAATTTACAAGCAAATTCCTGATCGGACTTGAAAATGGTAAAAGCATCACCACCAAAGAAATTTACAACATCACTTACCTTGAAAACGACCTCAAATTTAAGGAACTATCTAGCAAAGATAGGCTTTATAAAAAGGTAGATACGAGAGTTTAGGAGTAAATTTATGTTTGAAATTTGACCCATTTCTCCTAAAAAAATATAAACCAAAACCAGAGTTTATTTTTTAGAAAAGTATAGGAAAAAAGTATAGGAAATGATAGGTAAGTTTATATATGATATTTTATCATAAAAATAAATAGATAATTAATAATAATTTAAGTTTAAGAAAGACAAAATATCGTCTATATAGTTTACATTAAGGAGGTAAAAAATGAAAAGAATTTTAGTTTTACTTGTAGTTTTATTCTCTATTGGATTTTCCAAAGATCTTACTGAATTGGGAGACGAAGCTTACGATAAAGGTGACTACCAAAAAGCTGCTGAGCTTTATCAAAAAGCTTGTGATAGTGGAGAGACTATGGGTTGCTTTACCTTAGGGTTTTTATACTTAAACGGTCAAGGTGTAAAACAAGATTACCAAAAAGCTACTGAACTGCTTAAAAAAGCTTGTGATAGTGGAAATGCTATGGGTTGCTATAGTTTAGGGGTTTTATACGGAAACGGTCAAGGTGTAAGGCAGAATTACCAAAAAGCAACCCAGCTTTATCAAAAAGCTTGTGATAGTGGAAATGCTATGGGTTGCTATAATTTAGGGGCTTTATATCACAACGGTCAAGGTGTAAGGCAGAATTTTTCCACTGCAAAACAATACTGTGGCAAGGCTTGTGATTTAGGACTTCAGTTAGGATGTGATAATTACAGAATGCTAAATGAAAAAGGCTATTAAAAATTAATTAGCATGAGATGTTCTTTTCTGTTGTTAGACAATTACGAGACACTTTTAAAAGAAGAATGAAATCTGACCTAGGCGGTTGGTAAAAATTTAAGTAGCCTACAAATTTTATTGTAGGCCATTACTTTCAAAGGAATTGAAAATGATAACTAGCATAAACGGACTTAGCAACACACCGATACAAGATAACACTATTCAAAAAGAAAATACAATAGAAAATGTAGCCAAAAAAGGCAAGCAAGACAAAAACGCTACCGAAGAAAAATTTGACTACTCAAAGAATCTTTTTAAACCATGGAGCGAAACTATAAAAGAATTTATAGATATAGACAAAAGCAAAGAGGGCTGGATAGCAGATACTATAAATCGAATTGATAATATGCTGTCTGATTACACCATTCAAGAAAGACGAGCTTTATCAGCAAAAAGAGAACCAGAAAATATGGAAGAATTTAGAGTTCGCGAACTCCAAGATTACATGGACTGGTTGCTTACAAACTCTATAGACGGCAAACCAACGATAGTTGGTAAAATGGTTGGTCTTGGCACAGCAGAAGAGGAGGCGGAACTAGAAGCTTTTGTAAATTCATTTTCTGAAGATACGATGATGAGTAATGATGGTGCTGCTTTGTTTGTTAGAGCTGATCTAAGTATAGAAGAGTTTAAAAAGCTTTATAGAGAAGACGTAGAAAAAACTACAAAAGAGCATAAAGAATTTCTGGCTAAACTACACAAAGAAGAACAAGAATACAATGCAAATTTCGCTAAAGAGCAGGCTGAGAAAAAATTTAAACCTATGCAGATTAAGAAGAAGTATGAGACTTATGATATAAACAAGGATCAAAAATTTCTCTATACAAGAGAGCTTTTAAATTTCAAAGAAAAAAGAGGCATAGACGTCTTAGAGCTTATGCAAAAGATAGACAAGAAGCAAATTTTAAATAAGATGGCTTAACTGGTTAAGGATAGCCACCTTTTAAATTTATCTATTTAAACTTTTGTCTCATTTTGAAGCTTTGTGGCATGAGTTAGCACGCTATCTACTATCTCACCAGCACTTTTGCCATCTTTTGAAGTGAGCAAATTTATTTTTAGTAGCTCTTCTAAGATAAATTTGATCATCTTCTCATTTTTCAAAAGCCTTGAGAGAGGCACTATATCATCAGCCAAGCTTTGCTCATTCATTAGCTTTGAGTAAGAGCTTGCCTCCACGCTAAGCTTCGTCTCGCCACTATCACTAGCGATAGGGCTAAAACTCTTTAAAAATCCCACAAACACGCCAGCATTGCTATAAGTATCATTTGCTTGATATACCGACATATCAGGGTTAAATATATATTCATCACTGGCTCTTGCGTCAAGATGCTCTTTGCTAAAATTTAGCTCATAGACCTCGTGGCTTACTCTAAAGCCTCTGAGCTCATCTCTAACGCTCTTTGCATCGTTAAATTGATCAAATGTTTTATATACATTTGTAACAGATATCAGGCTCACATCTTTTAAGAAATTTGCATTTTTACCAAAGGTTTTTTGGTTAGTATCCAAGCTAAAGCCTTTTGGTAAATTTGCTAGATCAGCTTCATTATATCTATCTTTCTCGTCGCTCACAATGCTTTTAAAAAGTTTATAGTAGTGCTTTGTGGTATCAGCTACATCTATCTTTTCAAAGGCAGCCTTTCTTTTATCTTGTGTGAAGAGATATGTTTTGTTGTTGTATCTAACTATCTCATCAAGTGTGCTTTTGTGGATTTTAAAGTCCTTTGGCAAACCTGCAGCCTTATTAAAATCAGCTCCCATAAAGCCAGCTTTATCTACTGTGTAACCATAAGCTTGAAGGTCATTAAAATTTAAAGAGGCGAGGCTATTTTGTGAAGAAGAGGTATAAGTAAATTTAGCTGGTTCTTGGCTTGGCTCGCTAATCTTTTCTTTAACATTTTGCTTCAAAATATCACTAAAATTTACAGATCTATCTTGTTTGTGCTGTTGCTTAGTGTATGAATTTACATTTGTGCTTAAGATGCTAATATCATTCATGGTTTGCCTCCTAGCTTCTTGTATATTTTAAAGCAAAAGGTGTTCCAGTAAAATTTGAGTTTAAGAAAATGTGGGGAGATATGTCCTCCCCATAAAAAATGTTATTTATTTTTTGTCTTCGGCTACTTCTTCACAAGCTACTTTATAGCGGTATTTGCACGCTAGCTCTAGGTAGCTTTTTTGAGTGGCAGCATCATTTTTCTCGCCGTAAAAGTCAGCTAACTTATAGCAAGCAAAACCAAATCTTTGCTCACATGATTTTACAAATAGCTCATTTGCTTTGCCTTGCATTTTTGGGTCATCTTCATAGTATTCGCCAAGCTCAAAGCAAGCTTTTGGCGTGCCAAGATCGCATGATTTGGTTAGTGATTTTACGATCGTTTCATTGTCTTTTTTTGAGTTGATTGATTTTGAGTTTAGTAAAACCGCAAGTCTATAGCAACCCCTTTTATCGCCTAGATCACAAGCTTTTTGATAGTACATGACACCTTTGTTGATGTCTCTTCTGGCGTATGTTTTACCAAGCTTTAAACACCAAACAGCTTCATTATTTGCGCATTTTTGCTCGATCCTAGCTATCTTTTCAGCTCTACCGCAACCCGAGATAAACAAGATCGCAACAGCAGTTAGAATAAAATTTTTAAACACATTTACTCCTTTATCGTTAAAAATTTATTTAACTGCATTATAAAATCATATAACTTAGATTAAAATTTAAAAAGGAGTAGAAAGGTAAATTTGCCCCAAGGAGGACAAATTTATAAGTATAGCATTGTCCCAAGGCGGATCATGTTTGAGCCACATTTTATCGCTAGCTCGAAGTCACTACTCATGCCCATCGAGCAGATAGTTGCGCCTTTTGGCTTTAGGCTCTCATAAATTTTATATGTTAGCTCAAAGCTCTTTTGCACCTCTTTTGGCTCATCCACATGCGCTCCGATGCTCATCACGCCTTTTAAATTTATATTTTTGCACTTGCTTTGGATGCGCTCATAAATTTCAGCCGCATTTGCGACGCTCACACCTTGCTTTGTATCTTCATCGGCCGAGTTTATCTGAAGTAGGGTGTCTAGCTTGTAGCTAAGCCTTTTATCGACCTCTAGGGCTCTTTCGAAGCTATCACAGCTTTGCCAAAGCACTGGTTTTAGGCTTATCATTTGATTGATTTTATTGTTTTGCAAACGCCCTATCATGTGCCATTTGATGTCAGTGAAATTTTGAAGCTCTTGCTCTTTTTTGGCTAGCTCCTGGACTCTGTTTTCGCCAAAATTTCTCTGCCCTTGTGCGTAAAGCTCCCTCACTTCAGTGCATGTCACATTTTTACTAACGGCTATCAGCGTCACGTCTTTGCTTAAATTTTCTATCTTTTCAAGTAGATCTTTTAAAACTATCATCATAAACCTCCGCTTAATCTCATAATGTCATTAAAGGTCGCGAGCACCATTATGCCAAGCAGCAGCGCCCAGCCGCAGTAGGTAAGCGTAACAAGCACTCGCTCATTTATCTCGCGTCTAAAAATTAGTTCATAAATGTTAAATAAAATGTGCCCACCATCAAGCGCAGGGATAGGAAAGAGGTTTAGCACGCCTAAATTTACAGAGATGAGCGCCACGATGGTTAGAAGAACGCTAAGGCTGATCTTAGCGGCCTTTGAAGTGACATCGGCGATCTGAACGATGCCTCCGACCTCTTTTAGTGGCACAGCTCCAACGACTAGCTTTTCAAAGCTTTTAAAGATGAGCTTTGAAGCCTCGATCGTCTCGCCAAAGGCAAATTTTAGGCTCTCTAAACCTGTGTGATAAATTTTCACCACTTCGCCACTAGGCTGGATGCCGATAAGTGGGCGCTGCACCTTTTCATTAAATAAATTTATCGTTTCACCTATCTTTGGTGTTAAATTTATAGTCATTTGCGAGCCGTTGCGATCTATCAAAATGGCGCTAGGTTCAAGCTTTACATTTTTGCTGATCTCGTCCCACTCGTTTATTTTTACGCCATTTATCTCTAAAATTTTATCGTTTATTGCTATGCCAGCGCTTGCAGCTGCCGAGCTTTCTGCTATGTGTCCGACACTTGGCGCAAGTCTTTCAACACCGATAAATCCAAGCAAAATGTATATGAAAAATGCCAAGATAAAGTTAAAAAATGGTCCTGCAAAGAGGATGTAGATGCGCTTTATGGGACTTAGTACGTTGTAGCTATCAGCGTCGTAGTTTTTGGCCTTTGGGTCGGTGTCGTCTTGCCCTTTTAGCTGCACGTATCCGCCAAGCGGGATAGCGCTTAGGCAGTAGTCGGTGCCGCCAACATTTTTGGTGTAAATTTTCTCGCCAAAGCCGATGCTAAAGGTATTTACTTTGACGCCGAGCATTCTTGCTGCTAAAAAGTGGCCAAGCTCATGGAAAAATATGAGAAAACTAATGGCTAAAACGGTCACTAAAAAATAAAACGAATACGCATAAAGCCCAAGGCAAAGCAGGGCTAGCGTGAAGAGAATGCCTTTCAAAACTTACCTTTTTTTGAAAAAATTGATGAGATTTTAGCCAAAGTTTATAAATTTACTCTCAAATTTGGCTTGCCATCTAGGCGAAAATTTCTCTTAGCCAAGAGAGTGTTTTGGCTCTATTTAGCCCTTTGCTGAGACTAAAATAAGTTTTATCTTTATCGTCTAGGTCAAATTTCACATTAAAACGTGACTTTGCTTGATCAACAAATGGCTTTAAATTTAAAATATCAGGGCAGGGCAAAATATCTTTTGGCAGCTCTTGTAAAAAGCTCATGCCATCATCGTTAAAATTTATTCTAGCCCTTGGCACAGCGTCGTTTCTAAGCTCTATCTCAAATGTGTGATCATACACAAATGGCGCAAAAAGGCGAATTTCTAAGTGAAATTTACCGGCTAGCTCATCATCGCTTAAGCCTTGATTACTAAACCAGTAGCCAAAATTTACAGCATTTAGCGAGATGTCAAAATCATAAGGATCAGCAGGGCTCACGCCTATACGGCGCAAAAGCTCATATATAGGCAGTTTTGCCTGCAAGTCACCATAATAGTCATAAAGCTTGGCAAGTAGCGGATGTGAACGGCCGGCTCTCTCTTGCAAGCGTAAAATTTCAAAGATATATCTGTGCGCAAACGAGCGGTGCGATACCGAGCGAGTGACCTGCGTGCTTAGATAGTCTAAAATTTCAGGGCTTTTTGAAAAGCTCATCGCGCTCCAAATGCCACGCAAAGTCTCTACGTCGTTATCAAACGTATCAAATTTATCTGCATGGGTTTTGTTATATTCTAAAGCGCAGCTTAATAAAAATTCATTTAGCTCGGGGCTTATCACGCTGCCGATCTTTTCTAAATTTTTAGCATCGTGATAAAAATTTGTGTTGATGATCTTTTGATTTAGTTTTTTCGCTTGTTTTTGTAGGGTTGGCTCTAAATTTGCAGTACCCTTTAAAATAATCTCTTGCAAGTCGTAGCTCAAATTTAACTCTTTTTCATCGCTTTTACGTAGGCAAAAATGTATTCAAACCCAGAATAAAGGGTAAGCGCAACAGCGATCCAGAGCAAAAGCTCGCCACCAGGCCAGCTCATCAGTAAAAATCCGACCGCAAACATCTGCGAAACGGTTTTGACCTTGCCAGCCATCGAAGCAGCGACCTCGACGCCGTCACTTGCCATCACGACACGAAAGCCAGTTATAAAAAACTCTCTTACCAAGATAAGATAAACTGCCCAAGCGCTCGCTCTGCCAAGCATCATAAGACCCAAAAATGCAGCTAAGATCAGCATCTTATCAGCTAGTGGGTCAAGGATCGCGCCAAGTTTGGTCTTTTGATCCCAGCTTCTAGCGATGTAGCCGTCAAAAAAGTCAGTGACCGAGGCGATCACAAAGATAAGAGCTGCGAAGTAGTTTATCCAGCTTATATGAATTTGCGTAAAAATTCCTGGCGCATTTACGAGCATAAAAAACATAAGCGGAGCTAGCAATATTCTAAAAAATGCCAGTGAATTTGGTAAATTTAAGCTCACAAATATGCCTTTATGCCTAGAAATTTAGCTCTCATTTAAAAGTCGTGCCACCATCTATTATAAATGTATGTCCAGTCACCCAGCTAGCCTTAGATGAGCATAAAAATAGACACGCCCCAGCTAGATCAGCAGGCTGTCCCATGCGGTTTAGTGGGCTAAGCTTTGCCGTCATATCGCGCACCTCTTCGTAGTTGGTAAAGGCTCTTAGTGCATCTGTCTCGATAGGGCCGCCGCTTACGACATTTACGCGGATGTTTTTCTCACCAAGCTCGGTCGCAGCGTATCTTGCCATCGCTTCAACGGCTGCTTTTGCTGTGCCGTGGCCTGCGTAGTTTTCGATATAGACCAAATTTCCAGTCGAACTTAGGCTAATGATACTGCCACCACCCACTTTTTCCATGCGTTTTGCAGCCTCTTGTGCGCCCACGACAAAGGCATTTACAGTTGCTGTGAAGATATTATTTATACCTCTTGGTTTTAGCTTCATAAATTTGGTGTATCCGCCAGCCACCGCGCGACCTGAGATGATAGCGTTTGAGATGAAAAAATCAACCCTGTCAAAGTCCTCATCTATCTTTAAAAATAGCTCCTTATAGGTCTCTGGCTCAAGGATGTTTAGCGCGTAGGCTCTAGCTTTTATCTTGTAGGTAGCCTCAAGCTCTTTTGCCTGCTCTTTGGCAAGCTCCTCGTTTGAGTTGTAGGTAAAAGCTATATTTACGCCAGCTTTTGCAAATTCTTCGACTATGGCTCTGCCGATGCCTCTAGTGCCGCCGCTGATGACTAGCGTTTTACCTTTAAATTCGTTTAGTGTGTCCTTCATTAAAATCCCTTTATTTCGTAATTTTTAATAACTTCTTCAATCTTTTTGAAATTTTCTTTGCTCGGTTTGCAAAGTGGCAAGCGGTACTCCAAAGTGTCGATTAGCCCAGCTAGATACATCGCCGCTTTGATCGGTATCGGGTTGCTTTCGCAAAAGAGCGTTTTGTTTATCGTATAGAGGTTGTCATTTATCAGTTTTGCTTTTTTGTATTCTTCATTCATCGCAAGGTGAGTAAGCTGTGAAATTTGATCTGGCAAGAGGTTTGCAGTGACCGAGATGACGCCCTTGCCACCGTATGATAGGATAGGGTAGTTTATCGCATCTTCGCCGCTGATGACTACTAAATCAGGCTCGTGAGCTAGCAGATCGACACATCTATCGATGCTGCCTGTTGCTTCTTTGATGCCAAAAATATTTTTACAATCTTTAAAAAGTCTAAAAACGGTCGCTGGCAAGATATCTACGCCAACTCTGCCTGGGACGTTGTAAAGAAGCACTGGAATTTCTATGCTGTTTGCGATAGCTTTGTAGTGCTCGTAAAGCCCTTCTTGTGTTGGTTTGTTGTAGTAAGGAGCGACTGATAAGATGCCGTGAGCACCGTGAGCTTGGGCAAATTTAGCGATATCGATGGCCTCGTGAGTGGCGTTGCTACCAGCTCCAGCGAGTACCTTGACATCTGTGCCTTTACATGCATCTACTGCGATCTCGATGCAAATTCTATGCTCATCATGCGTTAGAGTCGCGCTCTCACCAGTTGTTCCAACTGGCACAACGACGTCTATGCCGTTTTTTATCTGTCTTTTTATCAGTTTTTCAAAACTGACTTCGTCTATTTTTTGATTTTTAAATGGCGTAACTAGTGCTGTCATCGCACCTTGAAGCGAATTTTTCACGTCTATTCCTTTTTTAAGATTATTGTCGTGCTAGTTTTTTCATTGAAATATCTATTTGCTATCTCTTTTAAAAGCTTAGCATCTATCTTATCTATATTTTTCTCAAGCTCGTAAAGTGGCTTTATGTCGCCTCTAGCAAGGTATGAGCCATATAAATTTGCCACCTTGCTCGCGCTCTCAAATGAGTAGATAAAATCAGTTTTTATCAAATTTTTAACTCTTAAAACATCCTCTTTGTCGATTGGCTTTCCCTTTAGATCATCTATGATTTTTAAAATTTCAGCCTCAACCGCGCTAGCCTCGACATCTGGGTTGCAAACTGCTAAAAATATAAATAAATTTTCATCAACGCAGCTCATATTGTAAGCGTAAATTTGATTTACAAGCATTAGCTCATCGACTAGGCGCTGCTGCAAGATAGAGCTTTTGCCAGTGGCTAGATATTCGCTTATTGCATTTAGCCCCACTTGATCAGCGTGTCTAAAGTCTGGGATCTTATAAGCGATAGCTAGCATTTGCGTTTGGCTATCTTTGTAGATGATAGCCCTTCTTGCGCCGTCTTGCTCAGGCTCTTTGCAGTGTAGTTTTGGTATGGCTCTTTTATTTTTTATGCTGCTAAAGTTTTTCTTAGCTAGCTTAAATGCCTCGTCCTTGCCGATGTCGCCACTTATCATCAAAATGGCGTTTTTTGGCTGATAGTATGTAGCGTGAAATTCTTTTATATCAGCGATCTTCCAGTTTTCGATATCTTTTATGAAGCCTATTGGCGTCCAGTGGTATGGGTGGTAGATAAATGCGTAGTTGTAGAGCCTAAAGTAGAGGTATCCCATAGGGTTGTTGTCTGTTCGCCACCTGCGCTCTTCGTGCACCACCTCGCGCTCTGGCTGAAATTCTTTATCTTTTAGGCTTAAATTTTTCATAAGCTCGGCAAAAAGTCCAAGCGTTTTGTCTAAATTTTCATTTGAGGCTTTTATAAAGTAGTGAGTGTAGTCAAAGCCCGTGCTTGCGTTATTTACGCCGCCAAAGCCCTTTACGATCTCGTCAAACTCCCCAGCTCGTAAATTTTTGGTTGATTTGAAATTTAGATGCTCTAGCATGTGAGCAATGCCGCTTTTGCCCATCACTTCGTTTCTGGAGCCAACTTTATAAAAGACATCGACGCTTATCACTTTTGAGCCAGGATTTACTGGCACATGATAAATTTCAAGTCCATTTTCTAGTTTAAATTTATTAAATTTTATCAATCTCTTGCCCTCTATTTTTTAACATTTGCGCCGACTGCTTCACTGATAGAGGCAAAGCCATCTCTTTTTAAAAGCTCTAAAATTTCTAAATTTATATCTCTTGCGATCATCGGCCCTTTGAAGATGAAGCTTGTAAAAATTTGGACCAAATTTGCTCCCATTTTTATGCGCTCATAAGCCTCTGCACCGCTATCTATGCCGCCACACGCGATAAGCGTCGTCTTGCCATAAAGCTCATCAGCCACGGCTTTAAAGATATCTTTTGACTTTTTGGCGATCACTTTGCCACTTAGTCCGCCAAAATCCTTTAAATTTGACGAGTGAGAGAGCGAATAATCAACGCTTGTGTTTGAAACGAGCACACCACTAGCGCCGTTTTCTACCGCGCAGCTACAAAGTTTGATCGCATCTTCGTGGCTCATATCGGGAGCTATCTTAAAGATGATCGGCTTTTTAGTAAGTGGCAAAATGACGCTAAAAAGCTCTTTTATAAAGCTCTCATCTTGCAGCGCTCTTAAATTTGGCGTGTTTGGAGATGAGACGTTTATGACAAATGTGTCGCAAATTTCACTAAATTCTCTTACTAAAATTTCATAGTCTTTTATCGCATCTTCGTTTGGTGTAACCTTGTTTTTACCGATGTTTGCCCAGATCGGTATGGTAAAAGGATAGATCTTTTTTACTCTATTTTTGATAGCTTCGCAGCCTTCATTGTTAAAGCCCATCGCATTTTGGATGCTCTCTTCGTCTATGAGCCTAAAAAGTCTTGGTTTTGTGTTGCCAGGTTGTGGTTTTGGTGTAAAAGTGCCAAATTCTAAATGTCCAAAACCAAGAGCCGTAAGCGCCTCAAACATCGTGGCGTTTTTATCAAAGCCGCCAGCTATGCCAACTGGGTTGTGATAGGTGTTTGAGAATAAATTTTGTTTTAGCGCGTTGTCATCGACCACGCATTTGTGCGCTAAAAAGCTTAGCGAGCCAGGGAAGATTTTATTTGCCCCAACCATCGCTACTTCAGCGATCTTGTGGGCAGTTTCAGGATCAAATTTGAAAAATATAGATTTTAAAGTATTGTAGTTTAAGCTCATTTTAACCTCTTTAAAATGCCTAAAATTTCTGCAAATCTTAGCAAAAATCGCCTTAAACTAAGGCTTTGCCCTTAAGTTTTGCATAAATTTCATTTCTCTTGCTAAGCTCCTCGTCGCTTCCACTATCAATGATCTTGCCATCACTCAAAACTGCGATCTTATCGGCATTTTCAACCGTGCTTAAGCGGTGAGCGATGACGAAGATGATCTTTTTACTTCTTAGATTATTTATCGCTTTTGTGATCTCTTTTTCGCTCTCGTTATCAAGTGCAGAGGTAGCCTCGTCAAAGATGAGGATTTGTGGATTTTGATAAAGTGCTCTAGCTATGGCGATGCGCTGTCTTTGACCGCCTGAGAGGTTGGTGCCAAATTCATTTAAGATAGTGTTTATGCCGTTATCAAGCTTGCTTACAAACTCATAGGCATTGGCTAGTTTTAGTGCGTTTATAACGGCATCTTCGTTAAATTCTCTGCCGTAAGCTACGTTTTTAGCAACTGTGTCGTTAAAGATATAGACACGCTGGGTTACAAGGCCGATATTTTGGCGAAGTGAGCGAATTTTGATATCTTTTAAATTTATGCCATTTATCAAAATTTCTCCGCCATTTACGTCGTAAAATCTCATAAGCAAATTCATAAGCGAGCTTTTTCCGCCGCCGCTTGAGCCAACAAGGGCTATAAATTCTGACTTATTTGCCTCTAAATTTATCCCTTTTAAGACCTCTTTGTCGCCGTAGCTTAGGCGGACATCGTTAAATTTGATCAAATTTATCTCTTCGTTTAGCTCTTTTTGGCCATCTTTTATCTGGCTTACTTTATCCATCAAGAAAAACGTCCTCTCGCTTGCTGCGATGGCGTCTTGCATCTTATTATAGATATTTACGATGCGTTTTAGCGGGGTGTAGAGCATGAAAAGCGCTGTTAAAAATGAAAAGAATGCGCCCATATTTATATGCCCGTCGATGACGTCTTTACCACCTATTATTATGACCGCTGCCACGCCTATTGAGCCTATGGTCTCCATTAGTGGGCTTACTAGCTGCTCGATCTTGACGCTTTTTAAATTTAGCCTAAAAAATTTGTTATTTTCATCAACAAAGCGTGAATGCTCGTATTCTTGGGCGTTATTTGCTTTGATTATCTCGATATTTGTAAAAATTTCACTAAGCGCAGAGGTGATGTCTGATGTTTTTTCTTGCGACTGTTTTGAAATTTTCTTCATCCTTTTAGCAAGGCGTGAGATCGGATAGATCGCCACTGGCATGACGACAAGGGCGAAAAACGCCAGCTTTGGACTTTGATAAACAACAACACAAAGAAGTCCTATAATGGTGACTGACTCTCTTGTTAGCTCAGGTATGATGCTTGAGACTATCGATCTTATGCGGTCGATGTCGTTTGTCGTTCTACTGATTAGCTCGCCGGTTCTAAATTCATTGAAAAAATCCATATCTAAATTTAAAAGGTTTGCAACCATCTTTTCGCGAAATCTCCTAATCGTATCTTGCCCGATATATGCCGTAAAATAGGCCTGCATGAAGGTTCCGATGTTTTTTATCACATAGATCGCGATGATGGCGCAAGGCAAGATGTAGAGCAACTTTTCGTTTTTCTCAACGAAAATTTTATTTAGCACAGGCTCTACCAGATAGGCACTTACCGCCGTTCCACCACTGGCAAGCCCCATGCCGATGATGGCAAAAATAAAGTGTGGGATATAGTCTTTAAAATATGGACCAAAGCGCTTTAGCACATCTTTTAAGCCAAAATTATTCATTATTTCTCTCCCAAACTGCGCCATTTGGTGTGTCCATGATAGAGATATTTATTTTTGCTAGCTCATCTCTTATCTCATCAGCCCTTGCGAAATTTCTCTCTTTTTTAGCTACCGCGCGCTCATCAAGCAGTTTTTGGATATGCTCTTTTTGCTCGTCACTTACACCAAACTGAAAATACTCCACATAGTTTGTGATAGCAATGCCTAAAATTTCACCTATAAGCTCTAAATTTGCCACCACTTCGGCCTTATATGCTTTATCTTTTGGGTTGTTATCAAGTCTTTCATTGGCCGTTTTTACAAACTCATCGACACTTGCAAGCGCTTTTGAAGCGTTTAGATCATCGCTTAGTGCTTCAAGTAGCTCATTTTTAAAGTTCTCATTTGCCATGCCTGCTTGCACGCCATCAACTCTTTTTTTGAGGCGGTAAATTTTATCAAGCCTCTTCTTTGAAGCTACTAGATCTTCATCTGAATAGTTAAAGTGAGCCCTATAATGGCTCGTAAGCAAGTAATATCTAAGCACTTCGCCATGAACGTTTTTTAGGGCGTCCTTTACGAAAAAGCTGTTGTTTAGGCTCTTGCTCATCTTTTCGTTATTTACTTTTATAAATCCGTTGTGCATCCAGTATTTGCTCAAATTTTTATGATAAGCGCATCTGCACTGGCTTGCCTCATTTTCGTGGTGCGGAAAGAGCAGGTCGATACCGCCAGCGTGGATGTCGATCTCAAATTCCTCGTTCTTTTTATCGCTTAAAAACTCCCTTATCATCGCCACACACTCAGTGTGCCAGCCAGGGCGACCCTTGCCAAATGGGCTCTCGTACCATTTCTCGTCAAATTTCCAAAGCACAAAGTCTTTTTCATCTCTTTTCTCGCAAAAACATACTACGCGTGCGATTAGATCGGTGTTGTTATCCTTGCCGCTAATGCTAAAATAGCCACTATCCTTGCTCGTGTCAAAGTAAATTCCATCGCACGTTTTATACGCCACGCCTCTATCCATAAGCACCTTGATGTAGCTGATGATCGCCTCCAAGCACTGCGTAGCCTTTGGTTTAAAGTCTGGATCAAGCACGTTTAAAGCGCCCATGTCGCTTTCGTAGTGTGCTATATATTTATTTGTGATCTCCTCTAGGCTTTGTCCGGTTTGCGCCATTTTATTTAAAATTTTATCGTCGATATCGGTGTAGTTTCTTGCAAATTTGACCTTGTAGCCAAGTGCTTTTAAGATCCTTCTTAAAAGATCAAAGCTAACGGCTGACTTTGCATGTCCCAAATGCGCGTCGTCATAGACTGTTGGACCGCACAGATAGATGCTAACTTCGCCATCTTTAATAGGGCTAAACTCAACCTTTTCTCTTTTAGAAGTATCAAAAATTCGCATTAAATATATCCTTTAAAAATGTTAAACCAAAATAGAGCAAAACCGCCGCAACAGCGATAGCGGCTATAAATTTAGGCTCGATTATAGCTAAAAATCGCTTAGCTCCAAAGGCTCTTATATATAAAATAAGCTGCAAAAATCCCCCAAGCGAGCTTGCAAATGCAAGGCCAGCTGCTCCAAATTTCTGCATCAAAATGACTGCTAGGATCAAATTTATCACAAGGCAGATGATAGAAATTTTGGCTGCCTCTTTTTGCTTCATATTTGCATAGAGCCAAAGTGAGAAAATTTTAGCCAGTCCAAATGGCGTAAGCCCCACCAAATAAGCACTTAGCACCTTGGCGCACTCAATGGTGTTTGCCCTTACGAAATTTCCTCTCTCAAACAAGAGCCAAATGATAAATTCGCTTAGCACAACGCCTGTGATCGTGGCTGCTAGCAGGGCGCAAAGTAGCAGGTAAAAGCTCTTTTTCGTCCAAACTAGGGCGTTTGCCTCGTCTTTTTGCTTTAAAAGTCTGGTGATCTTTGGAAAGAGTGCCTGAGATAGCGCGATCGCAAAGATGGCAAGTGGGAGCTGAAAAATTCTATTTGCATAAAAAAGGTAGCTTATCGAGCCACTTACCAAAAAGCTAGCTAGCCAAGTGTCCATAAATGCGCTTATCTGCATCGCACTTGAGCCAAGTAAGCCGTGATAAAAATTTATAAAAAAGCCTTTGCTCTGCGCTCTTTTGCCCTTAAAATATCCACTTAGACCACCCCAAAAAATTTTATTTAAGGCGTTAAATTTCATAGCGATTAGATGCACTAAAACCTGCAAAATGCCGCCTGCAACGACGCCAAAGCTAAGATAAAGTGCTACCACGCTCTCGCTCTTGCCACGAGCTAAAAGTAGTGAAGCGATCATGGCTAAATTTAGCAGCGCAGTAGAAAACGCAGTCGTTGCAAAGTGCCCTTTATACTGAAGCAGCGCACCCATGAAAGTGACGATATAAACAAGGGCTAGATAGTAAAAATTTATACGCACGAGCGGCACCGCGTCTGTGATATTTTGCTCGCTTAAACCGCTTGCGATGATCTTTATAAAGTAGGGCGTAAATAAATTTACAAGAAGCGTCAAAACGCCTATAAAAAGTAGAAATTTGATGAAAATTTCCGCTTGAAAGATCGCTTTTTTCTTGCTATTTGCAAAATTTGGCAAAAATGCCTGCGTAAAGGCACCCTCACCAAAGATACGGCGAAACAAATTTGGTATCTTAAAAGCTATAAAAAAGAGGTCGCTAAATATGCCAGCACCAAGGATAGAAGCCGTTAAAAGATCTCTTATAAGCCCTAAAATCCTTGAAGTCATGATGCCAACTGAGTTTGAAAAAAAGCCTTTTATAAACATCGCCCACCTAGTAAATTTAAAAACGCAATAGTAACAAAAGATGCTTTAAAGCTTACATAACCCAAATTTAATAAAGTTTTAGAGATAATAAGAGCCAAAATTTTATGTGAAATGGATCAAATTTGAGCGAGAACGTGCAAGAAAACGAGAGATTTTTACCGCCAACGCAAATTCAAACTTCAACACCTTATTTATCGCTTAAAGAGTTAAGCAAACAATATAGCGTGCCGGTAGAATTTATAGATTACAAACTCTCAAATATCTTAACTTACTACAAAAATAAAGACAACGTCGAGCCAGTTTTTGTCCCTGAAGAAAATTTAAGCTTTTTTGATGACAACACATTTTATCTTGACGAGACGCTAGAGATCGAGCAGGTCTATGACGTGGAGTTTTTTGACGTGAGGCTAAATGCCACGCCAAAGCTCCCAAAGATCGACATCGGCGTAAATTCAACCATCACAAAGGTCATCGCAAAGGTTAGAGCGAGCAAAGAGTGCGAATACGAGCAACACTACGAAGATAAGCTTTATGAATACATCGCAAAGCAGCTTATGAAAGCTCAAATTTTAATAGGCATAAGGATCGGCAAGCTAAAAGAGGAGCTAAAGCAAATCGCTTCGATCATCCACGTAAAAGGCGAGCTTGACAAGGACTACACGCTAAATTTAACCCAAGGCATCAACCCTAAAAAAGCGATCGATGCTAAGATCATCTACTACTACAAAGATAAGCTTGATGGGTTAAAAGACGAGGATAAGGTTGATTACGCTGATAGGGGCTTTGTCTTTGGCGTGGCAAAAGATGAAGTGATAATGGAGGAGAAAAAGTCACACGAGGGCGCAAATGGACGTGATGTAAGAGGCAAACTTATAGAGGTTGCAAAGCCAAAAGAAGAGAGCGAAAAAGAGATAAGCATAAGCGAAAATATCGAGCGCGTAGAAAATGACGAGAGCATAAAATATATCGCTAAAAAAGCGGGCTACGTGGTCGAGAAAAACGGCTCTTTTGACATTGAAGAGCGCATAGAGATAAATGAAGCAAATTTTAAAACGACTGGCTCGATCCAAGCAGGCACAGACACAAACGTCACATTAGTAGTTCGCGAAACTGATACGATCAAAGACGCTATCGGCACTGGCATCATCGTGGAGGCTGATGAGATCGAGGTAAAAGGAAACGTCGGCGCAAATGCGATGGTCAAGGCAAATGATGTAAATATCGGCGGTCAAACTCACCAAAAGGCTAAAATTTACGCCAAACATGCCAAAATTTCTATCCACATCGGCAAGGTAGAGGCTGAAAGCGTCGAGATAGATAGGCTTGAAGGTGGCACTGTCATAGCAAAAAGAGTAAAAATTAATAGCGTAGTTGGTGGCTCTATAACAGCTCAAAACATCCAGATAGACACGCTTGGCTCAAACTGCACCATCACAGCCTCGCACTTAATCGACGTTAGATATCTAAGAGGCACTGATAATAAATTTATCATTGACGCTAGCAAGATGCCTGAGAGTGCGGAGGCTACGCAAGACCAGCTAAGTAAGATCGAAAGCACCAAGTCTGAGCTAGCTACGCTTCTAAAAAACATAGAGAGCAAGAAAAATGTCATCAACGAGAACAAAGACTCGATCTACACAATAAAAGCTAAGATCGAGGAGCTCTCAAAGGCAAAGGTGATACCGCCAGTTACGTTCATGAAAAAGCTAAAAGAGTATCAAGGGCTAGTTAATGAGTATAACACATTGCTTGGGATATTTAAAGAGAAAAAAGAGCTTTTGGCTGATCTAAAAGATGAGCTTGAGATCATGCAAAATGGCATATTCTCAGCCAAAGTGATAAACAGAGGCAACTGGATCGAGCTAAATGAGATAAGATTTGTCATCGTCGATCCTCCGCAAAATGTCACCTACGTCTCGAAGCAAAACGAGACCGCTCACGTCATCACGCTAGATAAATTTGATAACGGCGGCGAGGTCGAATACAAGATCAAAAAGTCAAACAAACTTGAAGACTACGCGGATATAAATTTCATGGAACAAAAGGTTAAATGATGATAAAAGCAATCGAAGGCGTCGTTACAAAAAAAGAGCCTGCATTTGCCATACTTAAGACAAATAGCGGCGTAAGTTATGGGATTTTCATCTCGCTTTTTTGCTCAGCAAAACTTAGTAAAGGCGAAAAAGTCGAGCTTGCCATAACGCAGATCATAAGAGAGGACGCAAATTTACTCTACGGCTTTTTAGACGCAAACGAGCAAAAGATGTTTGAGATGCTTATCAAGCTAAATGGGATAGGGGCTAGCACAGCGATGGCGGTTTGCTCAAGCCTTAGCTCGCAGGCATTTACAAACGCCATAATAAGCGGCGACGCAGACACTTTTAAAAGCGTGCCAGGCATCGGACCAAAGACAGCTAGGCGCATAATAGCCGAGCTAAGTGATGCAAAACTAATAAACGACGAGAGCGTGCCAAGCTACCAAAATGAGGCACTTTTGGCACTTGAGGCGCTTGGCTTTAAGCGTGAGAAGATAGTAAAAATTTTGCCTGATTGTAAGAGTGAAAACACGAGCGATCTTATAAAAGAGGCACTTAAAAAACTAGGATAAGGATAAAAAAGATGAATTTAGGCGTGATATTTGGGGCAAAGAGTTTTGAGCATGAGATAAGCATAGTAAGCGCGATAGTTTTAAAAAACGTCCTAAAACAGGAGCTGAAATTTATATTTTGCGATGCAAACAGGGACTTTTACCTGATCGAGCAAAAAGATATGAGGGCAAATTTCTTTAGCTCTGGCAAATACAAAAGCTCAAAGAAGCTATCTTTAGCAAAGGGCGGCTTTTATGCGCACTCACTTTTTGGCGCAAATAAAGTTGAATGTGATGTCGTTATAAATTTGATCCACGGCATGGACGGAGAAGATGGCAAGATAGCGGCACTTTTTGACTTTTACGGGGTCAAATATATAGGTCCAAGGCTTGAAGCAAGCGCGCTTAGCTACAACAAAGAGCTTACTAAATTTCTAGCACAAAAGGCTGGTGTAAAGGCGCTTGACTATGAGATGCTAACTCGTCAAAGTGAGCCAAAATTTCACTATCCTATTATATTAAAGCCAGCAAGGCTAGGCAGCAGCATCGGCGTGAGCGTCGTGCATGATGATAGTGAGCTTGCCTACGCAAAAGACGTGGCGTTTGAATTTGACAAAGATGTTTTAGTAGAGCCCTTTATAAAAGGCGTCAAAGAGTATAACTTAGCTGGCTGCAGGATCGATGGAAAGATCAAATTTTCTATCGTCGAAGAGCCAAAAAAGAAAGAATTTCTTGACTACGAGCAAAAATATCTAAGTTTTTCAAATGAAAACAAGGTAAAAGAGGCAGAAATTTCTGAAGAGCTAAAACAAAAGCTTAAATTTAACTTTTCTAAAATTTATGATTGTGGATTTGACGGAGCGATCATTAGATGCGACTTTTTCGTGATAGATGACGAGGTCTATCTAAATGAGATCAATCCAAACCCAGGCAGCCTTGCAAACTATCTATTTGAGGACTTTGAGAGCACGCTAAATGCCCTTGCAAACTCACTTCCAAAAGAGCGTGAGATAAAGATTGATTATAAATTTATAAACTCTATCACTTCGGTAAAAGGTAGCGGCAAGCTCTAGTATTTAGCGATATATAAAGTAGTTTGTGATATTTTACGTAAAATTTTACATAAAGAGTGACAATGGTAACTTTTACAAAAGATGAAATTTATACAGCAACCGAGGTTGTTAGAAATTTTAGCTCAGTGCTTTCACGTGTGGGAGCTAGCGAGCTAAAGCGCGCTGTCATCGTTAAAAACAATAAATTTGAAGCAGTCCTTTTAAATATGGAGGAGTATGAGCGCCTTTGCGAAGCTGTAAGCGTGCTTGAGAGCATTTACGCTGCTAAAAAGAGAGAAAACGATGGCGAGTAGGGCAGTCAAATACGGCTCAGACGAGTACGAGATCAGCTACGAAGTAGTAAATCCAAAATGCAAAAAAGTAGTGCTCTTCTTGCACGGCTGGGGCGCAAACAAAGAGATAATGAAAAAGGCTTTTGGCTCATATCTAAGCGAGTTTTGTCACGTATATATCGACATGCCAGGCTTTGGCAAAAGCTCCATTTTTAAGCCTTTAAAAACAAGTGACTACGCAAAAATCATTGCAAATTTCTGTGACGAGCTTGGCATAAAACCAGACATCATCGCAGGACACAGCTTTGGTGGTAAGGTCGCAACACTTCTAAAACCACCATATCTAGTGCTTTTAAGCTCTGCTGGTATAGTCGTCAAAAAGCCATTTATCGTGCGAGCAAAGATAGCAATTTTTAAAATTTTAAAGATATTTGGCTTTGGTAAATTTTATAAACTCTTTGCCACAAAAGATGTGAGCGGTATGAGTAGAGTTATGTATGAAACCCTAAAAAACGTCGTTGATGAGGATTTTACAAAGCATTTTGCTGACTTTGGGGGCAGGGCTTTTATATTTTGGGGAGAAAATGACAAGGCAACGCCTGTAACAAGCGGCGAGAGCATAGATAGGCTTATCAAAAATAGCTCATTTTTCCCACTTAGTGGCGATCATTTTTTCTTTTTGCTCCACGCTAAATTTATAAGTGATGAGATAGAAAAAGGGATAAATTTTGAGCCAAATGAAGCAAAAAATGTCGTGCTAGATGACGATGAGAGCGGGATCGAGGAGATAAGATGAGTATATTTTTAAGTCTAAGCACAGTTTTATTTATCTTTGCACTTGCTTTTTATGTGATCACTTGCTTTCAGTGGTTTTCATATAGGCCTGAGCGCGTGCTCTTTCACTTCACAAAGCCCGCTTGGCATGTCTTTTTCTTCATCGTGCCGCTGGTGCTATTTTACACGACTGGCAAGTGGTTTTTTATCTACTTTTACTTTGCGCTTTTGCCAGCTCTTTATCTGTGGCATAAAAAACTTGATAAAAAGCTAGTCTTTACTGGTAGGATCAAGCACTTTTTTGTGATCCTTGCTTGCGCCATCATCTTAAATTACGCTTTAAATTTCATCATCCACAAGGCGTTTTTGGCTCCTATGCCGCTTTTTGTCTTGGTCGTGAGCCTATTTTTTAGTGAAATTTTAGAAAAAATCAAATTTCAAGGCTTTAAAAACAAGGCGCTTAAAAAACTAGGCGCAAACAAAGAGCTAAAGATCATTTTGATCACAGCAAGCTACGGCAAAACGAGCATCAAAAATTTCTTATTTGAAATTTTAAAAGATAGCTTTGCCTGTTATAAAACGCCTCGCAGCGTAAATACAATGGCTGGTATCATCAAAGATATCAATGAAAATTTAAGCGAGCAAACGCAAATTTACATCGCAGAAGCAGGCGCTAGGCTAAAGGGCGACATCCTAGAGATCACTAAATTTCTAAATCCGCAAATCGTCATCGTTGGCGAGATCGGCGCTCAGCACATAGAGTACTTTAAAACGCTTGATAATATCCGCGCGACAAAGCTCGAGGCGTTGCAAAGCGCTCGCTTACAAATGGCATTTTTACATAGCTCGACAAAAAAAGAGGCAAGCGAAAATGTGGAAATTTACGATGAAAATTTAAAAGATATAAATGCAAATTTAGATGGAATTTCATTTACGCTTGATGGTGAAAACTACGCCTCGCCACTACTTGGCAAATTTAACGCTACAAATTTAGCCGTTTGCATCAAGGTGGCAAGATACCTAAAAATGAGCGATGAGGCGATAAATAGTGCGCTATCTAAGATGAAAAACGTCGAGCACCGCCTAAGCAAGATCGAGGCTGGCGGCAAGCTAATAATCGATGATAGCTTTAATGGGAATTTCTCAGGCATGAGCGCAAGCTATGAGCTTGTAAGTACTTACGCTGGCAGAAAAGTGCTGCTAACGCCTGGTATCGTCGAGAGCGATGCAGAGCAAAATGCAAATTTAGCCAAGGTGATAAATGAAATTTTTGACCTAGTCATCATCACAAGCTCGCTAAACGCCCAAACTCTGCTAAAACATATCGTAAAGCCAAAGATCATCATCCTAAAGGACAAGAACAAAATGCAAGAAATTTTAGCCCAAAACACGCATGCTGGCGATCTTATACTATTTTCAAACGACGCACCGAGCTTTATATGAAAAAGATAGTTTTTTTAGCTCTAATCTTAAGCTTAGCCTCAGGCTTTGACATCGATGACTACGACAGGGGCAATGAGGCTAGAAGCGCCGGAGACTACGCAACTGCGTATGAAATTTTTTACGATGGTTGCGAGCAAAAAGATGTGCTTTCGTGCGAAGCTTTGGGCGATATGTTTGTAAATGAAGAGATAAACGAGCAGATGGATAGTGATCTAAAAAAGCACTCAAATATCGAGCTTGGAGTGAGCTATTTTATGAAAAGCTGCGACCTTGGCTATCAAAACGCCTGCGATGACGTCATAAGCCTAAGAGACGATCTAAACATCACCTTGCCATCTGGTGTTTACGAAAACGCCAAAGCTAGATATGACGAGCTTTTTGAAGAGTTTAAAGAGCAAGAGGCAAATAAGACTATGGAAAATTTAGAAGAGCAAAAGGCAAAAAAATAGTCAAATTTAACTTTGCGGGCAGGCTAAATTTCACATCAAATTTAAAATTTCAAATTTAAATTTGCCGCCTTTTTTGAAAGCGGCTAATACAAAATAGGCATAAAGACAAGCCACATCTTGCGTCAAAACTATGCACTTTTTATATAAGCAGGGTTAAATTTATACCGCGAGACAAAGTAGTTTTGGGGGTTGCTTTGCTTGTGGATTTTAAAATTTTTCTAAATTTTGCTTTCTCACGGCGCTACTGGCTAGAAAGATAGCCAATCATCAAATGGTTATGACAATGCTCAAGATACCAGCTATAAAGGTATTTACTCTGATTAGTCTAATGGCATTTTGCAGATATTCGTTTATAATGTTTGTAACTGCGTCAAGTGCCACACTGATTATGAAAATAAAAAGGACGGCGTGAGCTAAAAATGGCTAGTTTTAGCACTCCAAGCCAATAAAGTTGAGAGTGTATAGGCGTTTGCCTGCTTGGGCTTTAAGCTAAATTTGTCCCGTCATAAAGCGATTTACGCCAAGCGTACCAAAGATGAAGCTCCATACCAAAAAGACAAAGATAGATGGCTTTAAATTTAAGATAGCTATCTACCAGCTTATAAAGCCTTTTATAATAAAATTTTTAGCATTTTTAGCAGAGTGGTAAAATCCTTTGGCAACTTGCTTTGCAAATGATAAATTTGCGTTTTCTCGCTATTAATGTATGAAATTTGATTTAAATTTACTCATTCGCCAGATCCTCAGCTACTTTGGCAGCGAGTTTTAGCTTGTCACTATCAAAGTGTGTGTAAATTCGCGAGGTATTTAGGCTTGCATGCCCAAGGGCTTCTTGCACTAGCACAAGGTCTTTTTGCTTTTTATAAAGCATCGTTGCAAAGGTGTGGCGCAGCATATGAGCGCCGTTTTTCTCTTTTCTGATACCTGCTTTAAATAAAATTTGCTCCACTATGCGGCTAACATAAGCCTGCGTGAGCCTCGTGCCTTTTTTATTTATAAA
The DNA here is from genome assembly GCF_002912425.1 of Campylobacter concisus. Classification (GTDB taxonomy): domain Bacteria; phylum Campylobacterota; class Campylobacteria; order Campylobacterales; family Campylobacteraceae; genus Campylobacter_A; species Campylobacter_A concisus_AH. The sequence goes on along the minus strand of NZ_POYR01000164.1, from coordinate 28,686 downwards.
AAGGTAGCCCTCTTTATTGATGTAGTTTATGGCGATTGCGTTTAGGTGAGCTTCGATTAGGTGGCGCTTTATCATAACGATGCGGTATTTGTTGCCTTTGCCACGAATTCTAATGATAAAAAGATCGCCATCTTCGGTGATATCTTTTCTCTTTAAATTTAGTGCCTCGCTCACACGAATGCCAGTAAAGATGATGATTTTTATGATGAGCTTGTTGCGGTTTGAGTTTTGCTTAAAGTCGCTCTCCTCGATCGCCTCAAGAAATTTCTTGACCTCCTCTTCGCCCATAAACTCAGGCAGCTTTTGCCCTTTGTTACCACTAACGCCGCCCCAGTTTTTTAAATTTATATCAAAAACATGAGCCTTGCCGTCTTCTTCGTTTTGCTTGTCTAAAAAGGCAAAGAAATTTATCACTGAAATTCTGTAGTTTTTCTTGCTCGCATCGCTTAGTCCGCCAGTTGTGCTTGCTAAAATTTCACTTAACAGCTCTTCATCTATCTGTTTTAGGCTGCCAAGCTCATAAAATTTCATCGTCTCGTATATCTTTTTAAGCGGATTAAAGTAGGTATTTATGCCAGTTAGTCCTGCATTTCTAGCGCTTTTTACCAGCCCATCAAGCTGCTCTATGTTTTTTATCTCGCGGCTTAGGGCGAAATTTACACTTGCAAGCGCTTTTGGGTCCCTTAGCTCCTTGTTTGAAAGCGAGCTAAGCTTAAATTTGACATAGCGAGTTAGCCAAAATATAAATGAGCTCTCAAAACTATCTTTGCAGTCAAGTGGAAATTTCATGCTTAAAGCGTTCTCTCTTTTATCACCCTGGCTGTTTCTATGGCGATCTCAAGCTCTTCGTTGGTTGGGATGATGAGCGTTTTTATCTTAGCGCCTTCTTCATCTATGCACCTCTCGCCTCGCTCGTTTGAGAAATTTAGCTCGTGGTTGATGTGGATGCCAAGATGCTTTAGATCGTCACAAATTTTTTGCCTTGTATTTGGCGCATTTTCGCCGATGCCGCCAGTAAATATAAGCGCATCAACGCGCCCCAAAATGGCGTAGTATGAGCCGATATACTTTTTCACTCGGTAGCAAAACATATCAAATGCAAGCTTTGCGCGCTCGTCGTTTTGCATCTTAGCTACGACCTCTCTCATGTCGCTTGAGCCACAAATTCCAAAAAGTCCGCTCTTTTTATTTAAGAAGTTATCGATCTCGTTCCACTTTAAAACGCCGATATTTAGTAGGTAGATGACTACGGCTGGGTCCATATCGCCGCTTCTTGTGCCCATTATGAGACCTTCAAGTGGACTAAGACCCATCGAGGTGTCGATGCTTTTGCCATTTTGCACAGCACAAGCTGAGGCGCCGTTGCCTAAGTGAAGCGAGATAGCGTTAAATTTATCAAACTCTATGCCAAGCATTTTTGCCGCTTGCTTACAGACATATCTGTGCGATGTGCCGTGAAAGCCATATTTTCTGATGTGATGAGCCTTGCAAACATCGTAGGGTAGGGCGTAGCGGTAGGCGTACTCTGGCATGCTTTGATGAAAAACTGTGTCAAAAACGACCACGTGAGGGACATTTTTACTCTCTTTCATCGCATTTTTGATGCCAGCAAGGTGACCTGGGTTGTGAAGTGGGGCAAGAGGGCTTATCTCCTCGATCTTTTTGATGACGCTCTCATCAACTATCATCGAGCTAAAAAAGCTCTCGCCGCCGTGCACTATCCTGTGTCCGATGCCGTCAAGCTCACTTAGATCGTGCAAGGTGTTTGAAGTGACAAATAGCTCGTTCATCGCTTCAAGTCCGTCGTGGTGGTCTTTTATAAAGCGTTTTATCTCATAAACTTCGCCATTTGCTTTTAGCACTGCCCTTGAGCTAGAGCTGCCGATTTGCTCGACTAGACCGCTTGCTAGGCTTGTTTTTGTCTGCATTTCAAAAAGTTGAAATTTTATCGAGCTGCTACCTGAGTTTAAAACTAAAATTCTCATATCACTCTCCTGCTTGTATCGCGCTTATTAAGATGGTATTTACCACGTCTTCGACGAGACAGCCGCGGCTTAGGTCATTTACTGGTTTTTTTAGCCCTTGAAGGATTGGGCCCACAGCTAGGGCGTTTGCGCTTCGTTGGACTGCTTTGTAGCAGATGTTTCCGCAGTTTAAATTTGGAAATATAAATACATTTGCCTGCCCAGCGACATCGGAATTTGGCATCTTTTTACTAGCCACGCTTAGATCAACCGCCGCGTCAAACTGAATTGGCGCTGCGATCTTTAAATTCGCATCAAGCTCGCTTGCTTTTTTGGCAGTCTCTTTTACAAACTCCACATCAGCCCCGCTGCCACTATCAGCTGTTGAGTAGCTCAGCATAGCGATCTTTGGGTTAAGCCCAAAGGCACTTGCCGTTTGAGCGCTGCTTAGCGTGATGCTAGCTAGCTCATCGCTGCTTGGATTTGGCGTGACGGCGCAGTCTGCAAAGAGTAAAATTTCTTCTTCAAGCGCCATGAAAAATGCCCCGCTTACGACGCTTACATTTGGCTTTGTTTTTATGATCTGAAGGGCTGGGCGGATAGTATCAGCCGTGCTCATCGTAGCGCCACTTACTAAAGCATCTGCTATGCCTTCATGTATTAGCATCGTGGCAAAGTAAATTTTATCTTTCGCAAGCGCATTTGCCTTGGCTTTATCAACGCCTTTATGTTTTCTTAGCTCATAAATTTTCTTTGCAAACTCATCTGTTAGCTCATTTTGCGCAGGGTTTAACACTTTGGCTTTGCTTAAATTTAGCCCCAAAGTGGCTGCCTTTTTTGAAATTTCGCTCTCAAGCCCAAGCAAGATGATATTTGCTGCACCTTTTTCTAGCACGATGTGAGCTGCTTTTAAAATTCTCTCATCATCACTTTCAGGCAAAACGACTGTCTTGTTTGCCGCTTTGGCTCTTTTTAGAAGCAAGCTTTGAAATTTAAATGGCGTGATGATCTCGTGCTCATAGCTTAAAATTTCATCAAATTTATTAGTTACTAGAAGTTTTGAGTTTAAATTTAGCGCCCTTAGCTCGTTTGCGTTTTCATCAAAGATTGGAGCGTTTAAATTTCTAGCTAGCTTTAAATTTAGCTCGCTCTTGCCAAAGACGCTAAAGCCCTCACAGCCAACGACTACGACAAAGTCGCTCTTGGCCTTTAACTCTTCAAATTTATCTATAAATTTTAAAAAAAACTCTTTTTCATTTAAATTTATTAGATTTTTTTTGTCATTTTCGTCTGGAGTTATCTTAAAGATCTCAACTTTTTTGAATTTTGTAGCTATAATTTCCTGCAAATATGCTAGATTTTTGTCTGAAAAAATGTAACAACTTTTCATTTGTGACCTTTTTGGGAACTTAAATTGCTTAATCTTAGCACAAAGATACTTATTTTAAGGCATTTTATGAACTATAAAAAGATTTGGCTCGTCACATTTGCGGGCATTTTTTACACAGGTTGCACCCCAAGTGCAGATCCTCACATCAATATGAAACCTCCAGTGTATGTCGAGCAACTCCCTTCAAAAGACAGTGGTAGCGGTCAAAGTAATGCTGGTAGCCTCTTTGGCAAGGGCGACAACCCTCTATTTTCAGATAGAAAGGCGATGAATGTAAATGACATCGTAACCATCGTCATCTCTGAAAACGCAAGTCAAATTTCAAGCGGTAGTAAAAGCACCAACAAAGATAGCACCATTTCGCTTGGTGGCGGCGTTTTCACAGCTGGAGCCGCGCCGCTCTCAACCGTGGCTGAAAATCTGAACAAATACGGCGACATCGGCTTTAAAGCAGGTGGCGGCAATAAATTTACAGGTAGTGGCACGAGCAACAGAAGCGAGAAATTTACCGCGACCATCTCAGCTAGGATCATCAAGATCTTAAATAACGGCAACTACTTCATCGAAGGCAGCCGCGAGCTACTAATAAATGGCGAAAAGCAGATCATGCAAGTAAGTGGCGTCATCAGACCTTACGACATCTCGCAAAACAACGAAATCGACTCAAAATACATAGCTGATGCCAAAATTTTGTATAAAACTGAGGGCGAGCTAGACAAATCAACCAAAAAACCTTGGGGCACAAGACTTATGGAGGCCATCTGGCCATTTTAATGCAAATTTAAAAGCCTAAATTTAACCCATTTAGGCTTTTGTAATTTTATACCTTAAATTTCACTCTTTTTATAAACACTAAATTATATTTTTTTAAAAATTATTAAAAATTTAATTGATATTTACTTTCAGAAAAATAGAATTTTTGCCATATCATTTCTCAAAATAGGATCAATTCTCACTAAATATTATTTTTTAACATATTTTAAGATTATTGATTTCAAGGCATTTAAAATTTTATTTTAAAATTTGTTTAAATATAACTACTAATATTATAAAATAATTTTACTCTTTTTAAAACAAAGATACTATACATATAAAACAAATTTCAAATGAAGGAGCTTATATGAACAATGACTTGCGTCAAAAGATAGATAGACGCTTAAGCGAACTTAGTGCTTTGCCTAAGATGAAAAATGACACTAGTATTGCGCAGCTTTTAAAAGACAAGGGCTTTACTAGGCGTGATTTTATGAAGTGGGCTGGTGCGATGACAGCTTTTATGGCATTGCCAAGTGCGATGACGCCGATGGTTGCTCGCGCTGCTGAGCTAAGCGATAGGCTCCCAGTGATATGGCTTCACATGGCAGAATGCACTGGCTGTAGCGAGGGCTTGCTAAGAACTGACGCTCCAAGCATAGATAGCCTTATATTTGACTACATAAGCCTTGAATACCACGAAACTATCATGGCGGCTGCTGGCTGGCAGGCTGAAGAAAATTTAGAGCATGCGATAGAAAAATATAAGGGCAGATATATCCTACTAGTTGAAGGTGGTGTGCCAACGGGAGCTACTGAGCACTTTTTAACAGTCGGACCTCACGGCACAACAGGCAAAACTCACGCTGTAAATGCCTCTGCTAATGCTGCTGCTATCTTTGCCATTGGCACCTGTTCTAGCTTTGGCGGTGTTCAAGCTGCAAGGCCAAATCCAACAAATGCAGTCGGACTTTCAAAGGTGACAGATAAACCAGTCATAAACGTGCCAGGCTGCCCTCCAAGCGAGAAAAACATCGTTGGCAACGTGCTTCACTACTTGCTATTTGGCACTTTGCCTGCGCTTGATGTTTATAACAGACCAAAATGGGCTTATGGCTTAAGAATTCACGATCTTTGCGAGAGACGTGGTCACTTTGATGCAGGTGAGTTTGTCCAAAGCTTTGGCGACGAGGGCGCAAAAAATGGCTACTGCTTATACAAAGTAGGCTGTAAAGGCCCATATACATTTAACAACTGCTCACGCGAGAGATTTAATCAACACACATCATGGCCAGTTCAAGCAGGTCACGGCTGTATAGGCTGCTCAGAGCCAGACTTCTGGGATACGATGGGGCCGTTTGAAGAGCCGATGGCAGATAGGTTATTTGACACTGTTTTGGGGCTTGGCGCTGATAATGTAAGTGATAAAATAGGCATTGGAATTTTAGCACTTGCTGGTGTTGGTATAGCGGCTCACGCTGCACTAGCTTGTATGAGTAAAGATAAAGAATAAGGCAAAAAAATGAGTGAAAAAAGAATAGTAATAGACCCTATAACACGTATCGAAGGGCACTTAAGAATAGAAGTCGTAGTCGATGAAAACAACGTTGTCAAAGAGGCTTACTCTGGTTCAACTCTTTGGAGAGGCTTAGAGCAGATAGTAAAAAACAGAGACCCAAGAGATGCTGGCTTTTTCATGCAAAGAATTTGCGGTGTTTGCACATACTCGCACTACCGAGCAGGCATAGTCGCAGTTGAGGATGCCCTTGGCATCAAGCCTCCGCTAAATGCAGAGCTAACTAGAACGCTTATGAACGCAGCTTTATATCTTCACGATCACATCGTGCACTTTTATCAGCTTCACGGCATGGACTGGGCAGACGTCGTCTCTGCACTAAGCGCAGACGTGCATAAGGCTAGCGAGGAGGCGTTTAAATACACAAGCACGCCATTTGCCACGGGAGCAGATAAGCTAAAAGAGGTAAAAGAGAGGGTTGAAGCCTTTGTTAAAAAGGGCAACCTTGGACCATTTGCCAACGCATACTGGGGACATAGCACATATAAATTTACTCCTGAGCAAAATTTAATCGTCCTCTCTCACTACCTAGAATGCCTTAGAATCCAAAGAACAGCAGCTCAGATGATGGCTATCTTCGGTGCGAAAAACCCACACCCACAAAGCCTAACAGTTGGTGGCGTGACTTGCGTGATGGATCTTATGGATCCAGCTAGAATGGGCGAATATATGAGCAAATTTGCCGAGATAAAAGAATTTGTAGATAGAGCTTACTACCCAGATATCTTGATGGCGGCTAAGGCTTATGCAAACGAGCCAAGCGTTTTAAACGACGTTGGCGTATCAAATTTATTCTGTTACGATGAGTTTTTGATCGGCAAAAATGACCATCTATTTAAAGGTGGCATCATCTTAAATGGCGATCTTAGCAAGGTATATGACATAGACGAAGAGAAGATCACAGAAGAGGCGACAAGAGCTTGGTATAAAAATGACAAAGCACTTCACCCTTATGACGGCGAGACCGAGGCAAACTACACAGGCCTTGTTGATGGCGAGAGCATAGACGGCGAGGGCAAGCTAGCTCACAGCAAGCTTTTTGACACAAAGGGTAAATATAGCTGGATCAAAGCGCCAAGATATGACGGCATGCCTATGCAAGTAGGACCGATCGCAAGCATCGTCATAAACTACGCTAAAGGCAACGAGAGAGTTAAAAAGGTAGTCGATGAGTTTTTAGCAAAGAGTGGCTTGCCACTAAGCGCGGTCTTTTCAACTCTAGGCAGGACTGCTGCTCGTATGCTTGAAGCAAAAGTGGTCGCAGAGCACACAATGGACGCATTTAATGCCTTGATCGAAAATTTAAAGACAGATCAAGAGACCTGCGCAAAATATGTCATAGACAATAGCAAAGAGTATAAAGGTCACTTCAAAGGTAACGCTCCAAGAGGTGCGCTAAGCCACTGGTGCCGCATAAAAGATGGCGTCATCTCAAACTGGCAAGCAGTCGTGCCAAGCACATGGAACGCCTCTCCAAAAGACGCCAAAGGTCAAATGGGAAGTTACGAGGCGTGCTTAGTTGGTTTAAAGATCGCTGATCTTTCAAAACCACTTGAGATAATACGAAAAATTCACTCTTACGACCCTTGCATCGCGTGTGCCGTGCATGTTATGGATACGAAGGGAAATGATTTGAGTACTTATAAGATAAATCCAAATTTGTAAGGAGAAAAGATGTCACATAAAAATCCTGACAGGATCAGCGAATATGAATTCTCCATCGGCGTTAGGCTGACACACTGGATTAGATTTGTAGCTATCACGCTTTTGGTGGTTAGCGGCTACTACATCTCTTATGTCTTTATGAGTCCAGAGATCACGAGCGAGCCTACAAATTTCATGCAAGCAAAGTGGCGTTTGGCTCACCAGGTCGCTGGCTTTGTGCTAATAGCGGTATTTATCTTTAAATTCTATCTATTTGTCTTTGATAAACATAGCAAAAAAGAGTGGATGAGCGTGCTTGACTTTTTAAGTCCAAAAGTTTGGATAGCGCAGATAAAGTATTACATTTTTATGGGGCCGCACCCGCATTTAAGGGGCGTTTATAACCCATTGCAGTTTGCCTCATACTTTTTCTTTTACGTCATCTTGGCACTCATTTGCCTAACTGGCCTAGTGCTTTACGCTCACGTTTATCACAATGGACTTGGCGGAGCGATCTACGAGCCAGCGAGATACTTTGAAGAGCTTATGGGCGGTCTAGCAAACGTTAGAACGATACATAGAATTTGCATGTGGATCATCATGATATTTGTGCCAATTCACGTTTATATGGCGATATTTAACGCCGTTAAAGGTAAAAATGGAGCGATGGACGCCATCGTTAGTGGCTATAAATTTGTAAAAGAACACTGATGAGAGTGCTAGTTCTTGGCATTGGCAACGTGATGTTTGCTGATGAGGGCATAGGTGTTCATTTTGTAAATTTGATGGCTAAAAACTATAAATTTACAAGTTCTAAAAACGAGCTTACTCTAATGGACGGGGGCACTTTAGCCCTCGCTCTAACTCACATAATAAGCGAATTTGACTATCTTATCGTCGTTGATTGCATTAGCGCAAATGGCGCAAGCGTGGGCGATGTCTATTTTTTCGACTTTCTAAACGTACCAAATTTTATCAGCTGGGACGGCTCGGCTCACGAGATCGAGATGCTCCAAACCCTTCATCTAATGGAGCTTGCAGGCGACAGGCCGACAACTAAAATCTTAGGCATCGTACCTAGCCGCATAGAATCATCAAATTTTAGCCTCTCAGATGAAGTTATAAAAGCTTCTAACATCCTAGAAAAAACGCTACTTGAACACTTAAGAGAGCTTGATTTTAAGTGCGAAAAGGTGGCAAATTTCACCCTAAACGACACCCTCGATGACTACGCCAAAAAAGGTTTAAAATGATACTTGCTTTTAAATTTGACTGCTTTAAAGACCCAGCCTTTTTAGCGCCATTTTTACGCTCATTAGCTAAAGATCTTAAGCACTCTATAAGCTGCAAAGATGATCAAATTTGCCTAAAAGTAAGTGGCTCTGTCGAGGAGCTTAGCGCTCTAGCAGACAGAGCTAGCGTCATCTTGCCTTATAGCCTTTTTATAAAGCATAGCGAGGTTGATACAGCAGATGAGCTTGACATGGCAGGTGAAATTAAAAAGATAAAATTTGGCACGCTTAGCCCATCTCAAGCGGCGGCATTTTTGGCTAATGGCAAGGCTATTTTAAATGAAAGCGGCGCGCTTGCTTTGAGTAAATTTGATGGCGAGATAACGCTTGATAATTTTTATGAAAAGCTAAAAACCTGCCTAAATTTATTAAAAAATGGTAAGAGCGTTTGCATAGAGCAAGATGAAAATTTATATGAAATTTCTCTTGGGGTAAAATTTGATGCAAATTTCTTGATGCCTGTAAATTTAAAGCAGCTACCAAAAATTTTTATAGCTGGTGATAGGGCACAGATCGCGCTTGCTAGCTTTGAAAAGCCACTTTTGGCACTAAAAACGACAGCTATTTATAGGCAAAACCACGAGGGCGCACCGCCATTTTTTGATGTGATGGCGCCAAATGATCTTTTTCTTTACGCCCTTTGCGAGCAGCTAAACAAAGAGGACTTTAGCTTTTTAAGCGTTGCCATAAAGGAGCAAAAAAGCGCTCTTTCAAGGCTTGCTTTGCTTGAAAACAGCGCACTTTTAAGCCCGTTTTTTTACACAAAAAATAAGGAATTTGAGCTTGAGAGTTTGGGCGAAGTGGCTTTGGGGCTAAAATTTAGCAAATTTAGCGATGATGAAATTTACCTGCTTTCAAAATCAAGCAAAACGCAGCTTCTATTTTTACCAAAATTTAGTAGCTTTGAAGAAATTTATGAGCTCATAAGGGCTGATGAGGGCGGCGAAAGACTACTTGAAAACTTTAGCAAAGAGCGCGACTTGCCAAGTGGTAAATTTAGCTCAAACGCTAGCTTTTTCTCACTATTTTGTATAGCTGGACGGATTTTAGGCTTGAGCGATGAGTTTGAAAAAGCAGGGGAGAATTTGCTTCTTATGGCAGCTGATTTTAGCGGTCAAAAAGGCGTTAGGATCGATTATAAAATGAAAGATAACTTTGGTTTAGACGTGGTTAAGTTTGTAAAAAGTATCATTTCATTTATCCTTGCTGGCGCTGGAGAGAAGAATATCAGTTTTGGTTGCACCGAGTCTTTGGCGCATTTTTTGAGCGATTTTAGCTATGAAAAACGAGATAAATTTAAGATTAAAAATGTTACTTTAAGCGGGGATTTATTTTACAATAAGGTAGTTAGCAACTTGATAAAAAAGCACCTAAACCCAAATATAAAAACAAATTTTGACCCCGGATTTGGCATTGAGATCAAGCTTTAGATATGAGATCAAAGGCTTAGTTCAAGGCGTTGGTTTTAGACCTTTTGTCTATACTTTGGCGCATAAATTTAAGCTCGTTGGCGAAATTTACAATGATGATGAGGGCGTGAAGCTAAATTTTAGCGGCGAAGAGGCTAGCTTTTTGGCTTTTGAAAAAGAGCTTTATGAGAAGCTGCCAGCCCTTGCTAGGATCGATGAGCTAAAGAAATTTAAGATAGATCAAATTTATGAAAAGCTTGAGATAATCGCCTCAAAATCAGCCACCAAACAAGCGCCTATCTTGCCTGATTACGCACTTTGCGATGACTGCTTGCGCGAGTTTTATGACCCAACAAATCCACGCTACAAATATCCATTTATAAACTGCACCAACTGCGGACCGAGATTTTCGATCATTAAAGCCTTGCCCTATGACAGGGTGAATACGACGATGAACGAGTTTAAGATGTGCGAATTTTGTGGGGGCGAATACAAAGACCCGCTTAATCGCCGCTACCACGCAGAGCCGATCTCTTGCCCAAACTGCGGACCAAAGCTCTATTTAAAAGATAAATTTGGCAAAGTCTTGGCTAGTGGGAACGAAGCGGCAAAAGAGGCGGCTAGGCTCATAAACGAGGGCAAAATTTTAGCCATTAAAGGTCTTGGTGGCTTTCATCTAGTTTGCGACGCGACAAATGAAGCCGCAGTTTGCGAGCTAAGAGCCAGAAAGCACCGCCCAAGCAAGCCCTTTGCTCTGATGAGTAAAAATTTGCAAAACGCTAGAAAAATAGCGCAAATTTCAGAGGCGGAGGCGAAGCTTCTTAGCTCAAATTTAAAGCCAATCGTCCTACTGGAGGCAAAAAACGGCTCAAATATCGCAAAAAGCGTCGCTCCAAATTTAAATAAGCTTGGCGTTATGCTCGCATTTAGCGGCATACATCTTTTGCTATTTGATTATTTAGAACACGACATCATCGCAACTAGCGCAAACATCTCAGGCGAGGTTGTGATAAAAGATGAGAGCGAGCTAAGAGAAAAACTAGGCGAGGTTATAGACTTCTATCTTGATCACGACCGAGAAATTTACTCGCCAAGTGACGATAGTATCGCATTTTGCGTTGGTGATGAAGTGATTTTTACAAGGACAAGTCGCGGGCTAAATCCAAATTTCATCCATACAAATTTTAAGCAAAAAGGGACATTTTTAGCCCTTGGAGCGGAGCTAAAAAGCTCATTTTGTATCTACAAAGACGGACTTTTGATGGTTAGTCCATATATCGGTGACCTAAAAAACGTGGCGACTTTTGATAGGTTTAAGGACATTTTCACCCTTTTTGAAACGACTTATGATCTAAAAATAGACAAAGTTATAGCTGATCTTCATCCAAATTTTTTAAATACAAAATGGGCGAAGGATCAGGGCTTTGAGCTAGTTCATCTGCAGCACCACTATGCGCACTTGCTAAGCGTGATCTTTGAAAATGATTTGCCAGACAAAGAGTATCTTGGCTTTTGTTTTGACGGTACTGGATACGCAGAGGATGGCAAAATTTGGGGTGGCGAGGTCTTTAGGCTTGATAAAAAGAGTTACGAGAGAGTTTATCATTTTGATGAATTTAGCTTATTTGGCGGCGAAAATAGCATAAAAAATATCTACCTCATCGCTTATTCTATTATTTTGAAGTATCAGCTTGAGGACGAGGGGCATAAATTTTTAGTAAATTTTGATGAAAAGGTGCTTAGAAATTTCAAGATGATGGAGCAAAAGGGGCTAAATTTAGTAAAAACTAGCTCGGTTGGTAGGATTTTTGACGCGTTTGGTGCGATAATATGTGGCATTTCTCACTCAAGCTTTGAGGGCGAGAGTGGCATGAGGCTTGAGGCGCTTTATGATAAAAATTTAGATGCGTGTTACAAATTTAGCCTAAATGACGGAGTTATCGGCTTTAAATATGCCTTTAAAAGTGCTTTAAAAGATGAGCCAAGAGTGGCGGCAACGGCATTTATAAATGGCATGGCTGATATTATTTTTGAAATTTCTAAAAATGAGAAAAAAGAGATTTTATTAAGTGGTGGAGTTTTTCAAAATAAGACTTTGCTTGAGCTTATTTACAAAAAATTTACTAAAGTAAATTTGAAATTTTATATCAATAAGAAATTCTGCAGTAACGATTCTAACGTAAATTTAGGGCAAATTTATTATTATTTATCCACATTTTCTGAGAAGTGATGTATAATGATTATAAACGGTAATCAAACGAGAAAGGAGCAAAAAATGGATAGTGTTATACGTTTTAGTGTCTCTTTGCCTAGTCAATTACTAGACGAACTAGATAGAAAAGTTAGCGAACAAGGCTACGCTTCTAGGAGTGAATTTACAAGGGATTTGATCCGTGAAAAGATCGTAAGCGATAGCTGGAAGGATGCTAACGAGGAGTTGATTGGGGTTTTGACGCTCATTTATGTGCATCATCACAACGATTTGGTGAATAAAAAAATGGATATCGAGCATGACTCTGATGTGAAGATCATCTGCACAAATCACGTTCATGTCGATCACCACAACTGCTTAGAAACGATCTCGATAAGAGGTGAAGCTAGCAAGATAGAGCGCTTTGCTGATAGGATTGCTGGCTTAAAGGGTGTTAAGTTTTCTAAACTTACAAAGGCCGCTGTGCCTAAATTTTAAGCTAAAAGCTTTTTTGGCTCTTAATTTAGGTTTTTTGTAAATAGCTAGCAGCGCTTACTTGGCTGCAGGGCTTGTCTTATTTTGTCTTTTTGGTAGTTTTTAGCAGTTTTTGTGATCCATTTTTGCAAATTGATAACGGGTTTTGCGATTTTTTGCTTGCCTGATATCTTTTTTGTGGCGAAAGTTTGATGACCGTTTGTTTTTTACTTGGGCTTTGGCTAAAGCTAAATTTGCAAAAGCCCGCCCAAGTTTTTGGCTTTTTAAATTTCTCCTTTTTTTGCTTTATTTTTGTTCTGGCATTTTTGTCGCTTGTATGCTATCATTAGCCACAAAAAATGTCATTTAAAGAGAATGAAAGATGAATTTTTACAATAGAAATTTTCTAGCCAAAGAGCTAGATCGCTGGCAAAAAGAGGATGTGGTCGATAAGGCTACCGCTTTAAAAATAGCAAATTTATATGATATAGATCTAAACGCTCATAGCGAAAGGACTAGCTTTATTTTAAAGTTGGTTGCTTATCTCTTTTTCGCGCTGGCATTTTTTACCCTAGTTGGAGCCTACTGGGAGGAGATACCAAGGATGGGGCGCCTTGTCATCATCTTTGGCGTGCTTGCTCTTTTAAATTTTGGCGGAGTTTATTATCTTAAAAAAGGCAAAGATAAGCTTGGCGCGGCTACGCTCTTTTTGGGAAATTTCTGCTATGGAGCAGCCATAGCGCTTATCGCTCAAATTTATAATATTAGCGACGAGCCAAGCGGTGGAGTTTTGCTCTGGAGCGTTGGAGCTATGGCGCTCTCTTTTGCTAGTAAAAAGGCTTTGCTGGTGGCTCAAAGCCTTGTTTTTGCGACGATCTGGTTTGTTTTAAAGGGCATGGGTGGCGAGTTTGCTTATGAATTTGTCGTCTTTATAGCCCTTGGCGCCTACGCGCTTTATAAAAGTGACTCGGCATTTCTTGCGATTGTGCTTTTAGCGGATATATTTTTCTACATCGTTTCGCTTTGCGCTAAGATCAGTGGGTTTAATGAATTTTATGGCTATGATGATCTTATGTTTAGAGCGCCGATGGCTGCTACTTTATCGCTCTCATACGCGCTTTTACTTGTCGCGCTCTTTAGCACGTTAGCTGGCTTTAGAGATAGGCTAGCGCACCTTGTAAAAGGCTTTGGCAAGTATCTTGGCATCGTTATCTTGATCGTTTGCCTGATAGCTTATGCAAATGGCGATATCTACGAGCTAGAAGAAGATAAATTTTGGTTTGCAAAAGCATTTTTTTATAGCAGTTTTGGCAAGGTTTTTGCCGTATTTAGCATTGCTAGCATTGCGCTATTTTTCAAAGAAAAAAACAAAAGTGGCTTACTTCTTGGCTTGATACTCTTTGCGTTGCCATTTGTCTTTAGCTTTGGCGTGGGATATGCAAATATCTTCTTCTCGCTAGCAAACATCATCGTCGCAGCTGTGCTTATCAAAAATGGCGAGCTAACGCTAGGACTATGCATGATATTCTTAGTTGCTGTGGTTAGATACTTTGAGCTAATAGGCGATTATTTGGGGGCTACGGCGCTATTTATCATCTTTGCCTTCGTCGTGCTCGCAGTTGCTGCTAAAAAAGGACGTACAAAATGAAGATAAGATCACTAATACTAGCCATAATTTTTCAAATTTTACTAATAATTGCGATGCTCGCATACGCGCTCATGCCACTTTATCTTGGAAAAGAGATAAAAGTGAGGGTAAATCTCTACGATCCAAGAGATCTCTTTCGTGGGAACTACGTGAGCTTGAGCTATGATTTTTCAAATTTGCAGCAGTATAAATTTGATGAAAAAACTGGCGTTGAGATAGATCAATATGATAGAAATTTCTCAAAAAATGATGAAATTTACGCCATTTTGAAGCAAGATGCGAATGCCACTTACGCTTTTGATAAATTTAGCTTTACTAAGCCAAAAGATGCTCTTTTCTTAGCTGGTAAATTTGATGGATATTCATTTGTAAAATATGGCATCGAAGAGTTTTACATGCCAACTAAAAAGGCAAAGCAGACTGAGCGAGAGATGATGGATCAAGATGTGGATGCTGTTGCTGTTTTGATGGTAATGGATGATGGCAGGGCAAGGCTAAAAGATCTCATCATCACGCCAAATGGTAAAAAAAGAAGCAGTGATGAAAATTTTGATGAAAATGGCTACACAGATGATAACGAGAGCCTTGAAGAGCCAGTTCGCTTGCAAGATCAAAGGTAAATTTAAAGGGACGATTAAAAAACGGGTTAATTTATCTCATTTGCATAAAATGCCCTTAAATTTTAATTTTATTTTTAAATTTAAGCGTTAAAATCTCTGAAAATTAATAAAAAAGGATAATAAAATGTGTAAAGATTGCGGTTGTTCAATGGGAAATCACGCCCATACTCACACTCACGCTGATGGCACTACTCACTCACACCCACACACTCATGATGGGCATACAGATCACGCTAATGACGCACACGAGCATAGCCACGAGGCTCACGCACACCCTGTGCTAAACGAGAGCAAAACCATAGACGTGATAGAGAAAATTCTATCTGAAAACGACAAAGAGGCAGCTCACAATAGAGCGCATCTTGATGAGAAAAAGATACTTTGTGTAAATTTGATGAGTAGCCCAGGCGCTGGCAAGACTACGCTTTTAGAGGCTACGATAAAGGCTGGCAAATTTAAAATAGGCGTTGTTGAGGGCGATTTAGAAACAAATCAAGATGCCGACCGCATAGTAAAAGCTGGCGCAAAAGCTCATCAGATAAGCACAGGTCAGACCTGCCATTTAGACGCTTTTATGGTGCATGAGGGGCTTCATCATCTGCCACTAAACGAGCTTGATCTAGTCTTTATAGAAAATGTTGGAAATTTAGTTTGCCCTGCAAGCTACGACGTTGGCTCACACTTTAACGCTGTGCTTCTTTCAGTGCCAGAGGGCGATGATAAGGTGAGCAAATATCCAGTGATGTTTAGGGCTGCTGACGTGCTTTTGATCACAAAAGCATCGCTTGCACCGCACTTTGACTTTGATATCGAGCGAGTAAAAAACGACGCTAGAAAGCTAAATCCAAAGGTTGATATCTTTGTAGTAGATAACAAAACAGGCGAGGGCATCGACAAATGGATAAGTTATTTGGAATTTAAAAAAGAGCTAAGATAATGTGTCTTTCGATCCCTTCAAAAGTAATAGAAATAGATGAAAATAACGTAGCCACCGTTGAGACTCTGGGCGTTACTAGAAAGGTAAGCCTAGATCTCATCTCTGAAGAGGTAAAAGTTGGCGAATATGTGCTAATCCACGTAGGATATGCCATGCAAAAGATCGATACGCAGTTTGCGCTGGAGAGCTTGGAGGTCTATAAAAAGATCGCTGAGGATATGGACGCGGGGAAAATTTGATGGATCTTATCAATGACTTTCGCGATAAAAATTTAATCCTAGCCCTTTCAAAACTGATACAAAAAGAGAGCGTAAAACCGCTAAATATCATGGAAATTTGCGGTGGCCACACGCACAGTATTATGAAATTTGCACTGCCAAGCTTAGTTGGAGAGCATATAAATTTCATCCACGGCCCAGGCTGTCCGGTCTGCGTGATGCCAAAGAGCCGCATAGACGAGGCCTGTAAGCTAGCTAGCATGGAGAATGTGATCTTTTGCACGCTAGCTGACATGCTAAGAGTGCCTGGCTCAAAGACTAGCTTGCAAAAGCTTCGCGGCGAGGGACACGACATAAGGGCACTTTACACGCCACTTGATGCGCTAAATATCGCTAAGCAAAATCCAGACAAAAAGGTCATATTTTTTGCCATTGGCTTTGAGACGACGACGCCGATGAGCGCAAATTTGGTTGAAAAAGTGGTGCAAGAGGGCATTAAAAATTTATACTTTCATATAAATCACGTGACCGTTCCAGCCCCAGTTAGGGCTATAATGAGCGATGAGAACGTAAGGATACACGCATTTTTGGGTCCAAGTCACGTGAGCGTCATCACGGGTAGCAAAATTTATAAAGAGCTAGCAAGCGAATTTAAAAGGCCCATCGCCATTAGCGGTTTTGAGCCGCTTGATATCATGGCAAGTGTGCTAAATTTAGTCCGTCAGCAAAACGCAGGCACTTATGAAGTCTATAACGAGTACGCAAGGGCTGTCAAAGAAGAGGGCAACCTCAAGGCAAAAGAGCTCATCGCTAAGTACTTTGAGCCGTGCGACTTTGTCTGGAGAGGCCTTGGCGAGATAGCACAAAGTGGCATGAAACTAAAAGATGAGTTTGCTTACCTTGATGCTAGAGTGCAGTTTGACTGCAGTGTAGAGAGCGCTGGCGAGAGCAAAGCTTGCATTTGTGGGCAAATTTTAAGAGGGCTAGCAAAGCCAACAGAGTGTAAAGTCTTTGGTAAAGTTTGCAATCCGCAAAATCCGATAGGATCGTGCATGGTTTCAAGCGAGGGCGCTTGTGCGGCATATTTTAAATACGCAAGAGTTGGTTAAGGAATTTAATGAAAAAGATAATGCTAAGCCACGGCGGCGGCGGCGAGGAGATGAACTCGCTTATAAACGAGACGATATTTAAAATTTTTGATAATGAAATTTTAAGGCAGAGCAACGACTCAGCGATACTAAATTTAAACGGCAAGATCGCATTTAGCTCCGATAGCTTTGTGGTAACTCCCATTTTTTTTAATGGCGGCGACATTGGCAAGATCGCGGCTTGCGGCACTATAAACGACCTTGCGATGGTTGGAGCAAGCGCAAAATACCTAAGCTGCTCGCTCATCATCGAAGAGGGGCTTAGTATAGAGGAGCTCGAGCGTGTGCTTGGCTCGCTTGCAAAAACTTGTAAAGAGAGCGGTGTGAGCGTAGTTTGTGGCGATACAAAGGTCGTGCCAAAGGGCAAATGCGATAAAATTTTCATAAACACAGCAGGCATCGGCGAGATAGTTTGCGAAGGCGTGGAGCTTAAAAATTTAAAAGCAGGGGCAAAAATCTTAATCTCTGGAGATGTTGGCAGACACGGCGGAGTGGTGCTTGCAGCTAGAGAGGAATTTGAGCTTGGGCTTGATCTAAAAAGTGACTGCAAGAGCCTAAAAGAGGTTGCTTTAAGGCTATTTAGCGCTGGTATAAAGCCACAAACTATGCGTGACGCGACAAGGGGTGGACTAAGTGCGGTGCTAAATGAGTGGGCTAAATTTAGCAAATTTGACATCTTAGTTTTTGAAGAAAATATCAAGGTCGCAGACGAAGTGATGGGCGTTTGTGAGCTATTTGGATTTGAGCCTTATGAGCTTGCAAATGAGGGCACTTTTGTGATGGCTGTTGATGAGAGCCAGGCTGATGATGCACTTAAAATTTTAAGAGAATTTGATAAAAACGCGATGATAATAGGCGAGGTTTTGGAGGCAAAAAACGAGCGTGTCATCATCGAAAACGCCTATAAATCAAGAAGATTTCTCGAGCCGCCAAAGGGTGAGCTACTACCAAGGATCTGCTAATGCACGAGCTTAGTATCGTTCAAAATTTAGTCAGCCTTTGCGAGAAAAATGCTGCCAAAGAAAACGCAAAAGAGATAAGCAAGATCGAGATAAAAGTTGGTCGATTAAGCGGAGTGGAGCCACACTATCTGGAGAGTGCATTTGACGTTTATAAGGCTGGCACGATCTGCGAAAACGCCGAGCTTGTCATAAATTTACAAGGCATTGTTGTAGAGTGTTTGGATTGTGGATTTGGCGGGGAGCTTAGCGAAAATGACTTTACTTGTCCAAAGTGTAAAAGCCAAAATTTAAAGGTGACTGACGGCGAGGATATGTATCTTATGCGCCTTGAGATGAAGTAAATTTTACATATTTTTATATGTAAAATTTTATGTTTTTTATTAAAATATTTTAATAGTGGTAGTAGTAAAAAATAGCTACCAAAACCTTGATCTCTAGCTTTTGATATCTTTACGCACTTTACGAGCCTGGGATAATATAAATAATCAAAAATGAGCGCCACTCTTGGCTTTAGAAGCAGCCAATAATTTTTTTCTATAATTTTCGTGCGTTACAGATTTAAACTACTCAAATATCAAAAACGGAGCCTGCAGAACGTTTCTTATGATCTTTAGCGGCGAGAGCAGGGCGTCTTGCAGTATCTGCGTAGAGTACTCTGGCTTTTCAGTCGTGCCGCGTATGGCGATGACGGTTGAGAGCGAGCGGTCTTTGCCAAGGATGATTTGGTTGATAAGTGGGATCTTGTCGATGATGCCGCTTGCGTCTTTTAGTATCTTTAGCTCAAGATCGATATTTATCTTTTTGCTATTTAGATCGATCGTGCCGCGTCCGCCGATATCTGCGCTCGTGCCTATCATCTCAATCGCTAAAAACTCGATCACATCGCCCTTTCTAGTAAGTAAAATTTTGCCGTTTTTAACAGTAAAACCCTTGTCGTTAAAGTCAGGTGTTTTAAAGCTAAGAAGCGACGGCACCGAGTTTAAAAAGCTTAAGAGCCTTTGATAAAAGATGTAGTCTTTTAGATACGTGCCAAAAAATCTCACCTCAGCCTTGAAATTTTTAGAGTTTTCTCCAAGCATTTTTAGGCGAAATTTACCGCCCTCAAAGCTCTTGGTACCTAAAAGACCATTTATAAACTCGCCGCTTATATCAGTTGCGTCCAAATTTATGCTTTTCTCATCGCTAAAATATCCAACTCTGCCTTGCTTTGCTAGTCCATTTAGCGAGGTGCTTTTGCCTTTTTTCTCGGCGCTAAAGCTAGTAAATGGCAAGGTTTTGTTTAAGTCCTTTAAGATGATGTCGCCATTTTTTGCAAAAAGTTCAAGCGGCGTGCTTTGCTCTTTTGTGCTGTTGTCATCAAGGACAAGTAAATTTAGATCGTTGCTCTTAGCTTCTATGCCTTTTTCGGCGATGTTTAAAGAGAGTTTTTTGCTCGCACTTTGCACCTTTACGCCAGCTTTTGAGACCGTGATCAAAAAGTCGTCACTATCATATTTTGAGCCATTTTTATCCAAAAACGGCATGTCAAATTTAAGACCTTTTGCCAAAATTTCAAGATTAACAAAGTCCTTGCTTTTTATGCTCACATCATCAAAACCAAGCACGCCATTTTGCTTTAAAACTGGGGAGTTTTGCATGATAAAGTTACTGTTTTTGGTGGCTATCAAGCTCTCATTACCAAAGCTTAAATTTATCCCAAAAGGCTCAATGCTAAGTGTGGTCTCGCTTGGCTTACTAAAGTCAAGAAGCGCGCTAAATGGCTCATTTTTAAAGGCTAAAATTTCATCATTTTTCTCTTTTAGGTCAAAGCTTTCTATAACGCCTTTTATCTCGCCGGTGCTTTTTTGTAAATTTATATCTGCTTTTGCATTTGCTCTGAAAAAATCAAGCCCAAAGCCGCTTGCATCGATGTTTAGCGCAGAAGTATTTACAAGCTTTACAAGGGCACTTTTAGCGTTAAATTTACTCCCAGCGATATCTAAAACCGCGTCACTTATCTTAAAATCGCCATTTGCGATGACGCTTTTTTCATCAAAATTTTCTAAGCTTTTCTCGTCTAGTTTTATCAAAATTTTTAGGCTAGCGTCCATTTTGCCGCTTAGCTGCCTAACTGGCACGTTGATCTTATAAGCTCTTAGTATCTCATTTATCGCCTCATCGTAAATGGAATTTGTCTTTATAAAAAGCTCTAAATTTGCGCTCTTTTCATCAAAGATGTTGTTTATAGCAACATTTGAGCCATCAAGCTTTTTGCCTTTATAAACTGGAGCTGTAAGGTCAAATTTAAGCTTTGAGTTATTAAGCGTGATATTTGCCTCAGCGACATTTACGGCTGGTAAGCCTTTATCAAATTTAACAAGTAAATTTTTGGCATTTGCAGTCGCATTTAGGTCGTTTAGATAAAGGTCATTTTTGGCTAGATCAGCCTTGCCGTTTATCTCGTTTAGGTGGTAGTCATCAGCCACGACATAGCCATATATCCAGTTTTTAACCTCGCTGTTTAGGTGTATGCGACTATCAAGCTCAGCGATGAAGTCCTTGATACTGCCAGCATTTACGTCATAGGCTTTGTAAGTTAAAAGTGTATCTTTTAAGGCAAAGCTAAGCTTGCCATTTAGCTCGTGCGAGGTGAAATTTCCATCAAATTTATAGTCATCTTTGTCAAAATTTGCGCTGCCTTCGCCACTGATGCTTACGTTAAAATCTTTAAGGCTTAAATTTCTTACTATGAAGCGATCGACGCCGTTTTGCTGCTCTTTTTGAAATTTGATATCGATGTTTAGATAAGGGCTATCAACGAAAAATATATCATCTAAAAATAAAATTTTGATCTTAAAATCATCGCCGATTTGCACGCTCTCAAGCGAAATTTCTTGAAAAAATGTGTCAAGATAATCCACACCCTGGCTAAGGTTTAAAAGCTGCTTGTCGCTGGCTTTTTGCTCTGCGTTTTGTTTAAATTTAGGCAGCTTGATCTGCTTTGCTCTTACAATTATTTTTTTATCTAACTTTATATATAATTGCTCCAATTTTACGCCGTAAAACTCGAAATCGTTAATTTTTATGCCGTATTTTAAAAGCAAAAGAAGCGAAAGAATCAAAATGATGAAAAATTTTATAAAAAAGCCATATCTGGATATTTTCTTTGATATCGTACTCATCGTTGTCCTAAGCGTATTTGTTTATTTGGCACGCCCCATAAACACGAGCAAGGTCGTCTTTGTGCCAAAGGGAAGTGTGGGCGAAATTATATCTTATTTAGCTAATCGCAACTTTAACCTAAGTGCGATCGACAAGTACGCCATGCGCTTCATCGGCTTGCCTCAGTCAGGCTGGATCGAGATAGGTAAAGATAAAATTTCAAGGGTTGATTTTTTAAAAAAACTTGCCAAAGCAAAGGCTGCGATGACCGAGATCACGCTAATACCTGGCGAGACTACGATCGTTTTTTTAAACCAGATCGCTGCTCAGCTAGGACTTGACGGAGCTAAACTAAATAGCGAGTATAACGCCCTTGTGCCAGTGAGCGATGGCTTTTTAATGCCAAATACCTATAAAATTCCAATAGGCATCAGTGAAAGACATCTAGCCTATTACCTTGTAAATTCATCTAAAAAGGCGCAAAGCGAGATCAGCAGGAAAATTTTTGGCGAGTACAACGAGAAAAAATGGTTTAAAATTCTAACCATCGCCTCCATCATCCAAAAAGAGGCCGCTAACGACGCTGAGATGCCTCTTGTCGCTTCAGTCATCTACAACCGCCTAGATAAGGGCATGAGGCTGCAGATGGATGGCACGCTAAATTATGGCATCTACTCGCACGATGTGATCACGGCTGAGCGCATAAGAAGCGACATGAGCGAGTTTAATACCTATCTAAACGACGGCATACCGCCAAGTCCAGTTTGCTGCGTCTCTATAAGTGCGATAAAAGCAGCGATAAACCCTGCAAAGAGCGATTATCTATACTTTGTGCTTGATAAAAAGGCGAAAAAACACATTTTTTCAAAAACCTTAAGCGAGCACAATCAAAATATCGCAAAATAGGGCTAAAATACAACTATCTTTAATAAAAAACGTGATAAATTTCAAAAAATCAAAAGGGCTAAAATGAGTGACATTATCTGGACTAAAACTGACGAAGCACCGCTATTTGCAAGCTACTCTCTCTTTCCTATCGTTAAGAGCTTTTTATCACGCGCTGGCATTAGCATAACCAGGGCTGACATAAGCCTAGCAGGGCGAATTTTATCTCTTTTTAGTAAAGAGCTTGGGCTAAACAAGGCCGATGAGCTAGAGCTTTTGGGTGAGCTAACCGCGCATAAAGAGGCAAATATCATAAAACTGCCAAACATCTCAGCCACACTCGTTCAGCTAAAAGCAGCGATAGAGGAGCTTAGAAGCAAGGGCATAAATGTGCCATTTTATCCAGACGAGATCATCACAGACTACGATGAAGAGGTCGCTAAAAAATATGCAAAAGTGCTTGGAAGTGCGGTAAATCCAGTGCTAAGACAAGGCAATTCAGACAGAAGAGTTTTGCCACCGGTTAAAGAATTTGCCAAAAAGCATCCACATAGCAACGGAGACTGGGATAAGACAAATAAAACTAAAATTTGCTACATGCAAAAGGGCGATTTTTACGAAAATGAGCGCTCAATAATCGCTAGCAAAGATGAGAAATTTTATATAAATTTTATAAGTTTAGATGGCAAAAAAGAGCTTTTAAAAGAGCTTGCCGTCCAAAGTGGCGAGATAGTTGATGCTACATATTTAAGCGTAGATGAGCTAGATAAATTTTATGAAAGCTGCTTTGATGAGGCAAAAAAAGAGAATTTGACCTTGAGCTTGCATCTAAAATGCACGATGATGAAGGTTAGCGACCCAGTCATTTTCGCGCATGCAATAAAGAGCTATTTTAAAGAGGTTTTTGAGCTATTTGGCGATGAATTTAAGGCTCACGGAGTTGAGGCAAAAAACGGCTTAAAAGATATGTTTTCTAAAATTTCAACTCTTAAAAATAAAGATGAAATTTTGGCTAAATTTGATGAAATTTTGAGCAAAAAGGCAAAAATTTGGGCATTAAATGAAAATGCTAGCAACTTTTACGTGCCAAATGACGTCATCATCGACGCTTCCGTGCCTGCGCTCATTAGAAACTCTGGCAAGGTAAAAGACAAAAACGGCGAGCTAAATTTCTCGCTTTGTATGATCCCAGATAGGACCTACGCTAGAGTTTATGAGGCCTGCGTGGCGGACTTTAAAGAGCATGGCGCGCTTGATGTGAGCAAGATCGGCAGCGTGGCAAACGTGGGGCTTATGGCTAAAAAGGCCGAGGAGTATGGCAGCCACGATAAGACTTTCATCGCAAAAGAGGACGGAGAATTTGTTGTTTGTAACGAAGCTGGCGAGAGCGTCTTTAAATTTAGCGTTAAAAGTGGCGATATCTTTCGGATGACGCAGGCTAAAGAAGATGCGATAAATGCGTGGTTTGAGCTTGCCTTAAAAAGAGGCGAAATTTCAAAAGATGAGCTTATATTTTGGCTAGATAGCAGCCGCGATCATGATAGAAATTTGATAGCTAAATTTGACAAATTTAGAGATAAATTTACTAATGCTGGCGTGAAATTTGAAATTTTAAACTACGAGCAAGCAACTAAAAAATCGCTTGAAGCGATAAGAGCTGGCAAAGACGTCATAGGCGTAACTGGCAACGTTTTAAGAGACTATCTAACCGATCTTTTTCCGATATTTGAGCTAGGCGGCAGCTCAAAAATGCTCTCAGTTGTGCCATTGCTTGCTGGTGGAGCGATGTTTGAGACTGGTGCTGGTGGGACGGCTCCGACGCTTGTAAAAGAGCTAAAAGAGAGAAATCACCTGCTTTGGGACAGTCTGGGCGAGTTTTTGGCGCTTAGTGCTTCGCTTGAACATCTAGCATTTTTTAGGCAAAAAAAAGAGGCAAAAGAGCTAAGCGATGCGCTAAATAGGGCTGTTGCTAGCTATTTGGACGAAAACAAAACGCCAAACGCCACTCTTGATACTAGAGAGTCACACTTCTATCTAGCGCTATTTTGGGCGAGAGAGATGGCAAAAAGTGGTGGGGTTTTAAGCAAAATCTTTGAAAATTTAGCAGACGAGCTAGAGAAAAACGAGAGCGAAATTCTAAAGCAGATCAGAGAAAAAGATGGTGCAAGCGTGGAATTTGGCGGATACTACCTGCTAGATGAAGCAAGAGCTAATGAGGTCATGAGACCAAGTGAAATTTTAAATCAAATAATAGGATAAGAGATGAAAATAAGTGTAGTTGGAGCTGGAAACGTCGGTGCTAGCATAGCTTATGCGCTTTGTATGAGAGAGCTTTGCGATGAGATCGCGCTTGTAGATATATTTGGTGACGTGGCGCGCGCAAAAGCGATCGATCTAGCGCAGTCAAGCTGCGTCTTTAACGCTAAAACTAGCGTTTGTGGTGGCGATGATTTTGTGCTAATTGAAGGTAGTGACATTGTCATAGTCACAGCTGGAAGCCCAAGAAAAGAGGGTCAAACTAGAGAAGATCTGCTACTTAAAAACGCCGTTGTCGTAAAGCAAACAGCGCAAAAGATAGCTGAATTTGCCAAAAACGCAGTGATAATAGTCGTTACAAATCCGCTTGACGTGATGGTCTGGACGGCACATAAATTTAGCGGTTTTAGCAAAAACAAGGTAGTCGGCATGGCTGGCGAGCTAGATAGCGCAAGGTGCAGATATGAGCTAGCGCTTTTAAAAGATAAAGATGCCAGCAAGCTAAGAGCAAAGATCGTCGGCGCTCACAATGACGAGATGATCGTATCAGCTAGCAATATCAGCGAAAATTTAAATGAAAATGAGCTAAAAGCGCTCAAAAAAGAGACAAGCACTGGCGGCGCAAAGATCGTTAAACTGCTTGGCACTTCAGCTTACTACGCGCCAGCGGCTGCGGCTGTGAAGATGTGCGAGATGATCGTTGGCAAGAGCGATGAGATAATAAGCGCTAGCGTGCTAATAGACGATGAGCTAAGTTGCGGCAGGCTAGTAAGGCTCGGACGTGATGGCTTAAAAGAAATTTTAGAGCTAAATTTAGACGAAGACGAGCAAGAGCAACTAAACAAAAGTGAAGCTGAGATTAGAAAAAATATCAAATTTTTAAAAGAAAACTTAGAGTAGGAAGATATATGATCGTAAAAGAAAATGTCCCAGTTTGGGTCGATGAGAGCAGGTGTAAGGCCTGTGATGTCTGCGTGAGCTACTGCCCAGCAGGCGTGCTAGGTATGAGGCTTGAGCCAAAGGCGGTGCTTGGCAAGATGATAGAGGTGGTCTATGCCGACTCATGCATAGGATGCCGTGACTGCGAGCTTCACTGCCCTGATTTTGCCATTTATGTTGCTGATAAAGGCTTTAAATTTGCAAAGCTAACGCCTGAAAGCAAAGAGCGAGCTGCAGCCGTAAAGGCAAATAAATTTGCAAAACTTGGAGAGAGCGCATGAGAGAGGTAGTATCAACTGGAAATGCCCTAGTAGCAAGGGCTGCGGTCGAGTGTGGCTGTAACTTCTTTGGCGGATATCCTATCACTCCAAGCAGCGAGATCGCCCACGAGCTAAGCGTGCTTTTGCCAAAAAACGGCGGTACATTTATACAAATGGAAGATGAGATAGCTGGAATTTCAGTAGCTCTTGGCGCAAGTGCGAGCGGTGCTAAAGCGATGACTGCTAGCTCTGGTCCTGGAATTTCACTAAAGGCTGAGCAAATAGGTCTTGGCTTTATCGCTGAGATACCGCTTGTCATCGTAAATGTCATGCGCGGTGGCCCTTCAACTGGCCTGCCTACCCGCGTCGCACAAGGCGATATCTTGCAGGCTAAAAACCCAACTCACGGCGATGTAAATATGATAGTGCTAGCGCCTGGTAGCCTAGAGGAGTGCTATACGCAGACTGTGCGAGCGTTTAACCTCGCAGCTAGGTTTATGACGCCAGTTATGCTGCTACTTGATGAGACGATAGGCCACATGCAAGCAAGGGTGCGTCTGCCAGAAATCAGCGAGCTAGAAATTTATAAAAGAAGAGAATTTTGTGGCGAGCCAAAAGAGTATAAACCCTACGAGGCAGCACCAGACGCGCCAGCCACGCTAAATCCTTTCTTTAAAGGCTATCACTACCACATAACTGGGCTTCATCACGGCGCTACTGGCTTTCCAACAGAAGATGGCAAGATCGTTGAATACTCAATGAATAGGCTGTTTAACAAGATAAATTTACACACTGATGAGTGCGAGAAATTTGAAGAGTTTATGCTTGATGACGCTGAAATTTGCATCATCGCCTTTGGTAGCGTGGCGCTTTCGGCTAAGCAAGCGATATTAAATTTACGTGAAAAAGGGCTAAAAGTAGGGCTATTTAAGCCACTCACACTCTTTCCAGCTCCAGCTAAAAAACTAAAAGAGATATCAGATAAATTTAAGAAAATTTTGGTCTGCGAGCTAAATTTAGGTCAATATAGTGGCGAAATTTCAAAGATCATCTTAAGAGATGACTTTGCAAAACTGCTAAAAGCAAACGGCAGACCGATAAGCCCAAGCGAGATCGAGGCGAAGATAGGAGAAATTTATGGCTTTTAATTATGATAAATATTTACGAACAGATAAAATGCCTACTCTTTGGTGCTGGGGCTGTGGCGACGGCGTCATACTAAAGGCGCTCATCCGCGCTATCGACACGATGGGCTGGGATATGAACGACGTTTGCGTGGTCTCAGGCATAGGCTGCTCTGGCCGCTTTAGCGGATATCTAGACTGCAACACCATTCACACGACGCACGGCAGAGCCATAGCCTACGCCACTGGCGTAAAGATGGCAAACCCAGACAAGCATGTCATCGTAGTAACTGGCGATGGCGACGGACTGGCGATCGGAGGCAACCACACGATACATGGATGCCGCCGAAATATCGGGCTAAATCACATCCTAATAAACAACTTCATATACGCACTTACAAACTCGCAAACTAGCCCAACGACGCCAAAGGGCATGTGGACGGTCACAGCGCAATACGGCAACATCGATCCTAGCTTTGACGCCTGTAAGCTCGCAACCGCAGCAGGTGCTAGCTTTGTCGCGCGTGGTAGCGTCATCGAGCCTGAGAAGCTCACAAAGCTCTTTGTAGAGGGCTTTAGCCACGATGGATACAGCTTTTTTGATGTATTTTCAAACTGCCATATAAATTTAGGCCGCAAGAACAAAATGGGTGAGGCGGTGAAAAATTTAGAGTGGATAAAGGGCCGCACGACGAGCAAGGTCAAATTTGACATGCTAAGCGACGAGGAGAAAAATGGCATTTTCCCACTTGGCGTTTTGCACAAAGACGAAGAGAAGATCGAATATACCAAGGCTTACGACATGGTAAGAAAGGCTGCTATGAGCGGCGAAGCGATAGATTTTAAGGAGCTAGCATGAAGTCACAGCTAAGATTTGTCGGCGTTGGCGGACAGGGCGTCATACTAGCAGGCGAGATCCTCTCAGCTGCTAAGATAAAGGCGGGCGGATACGGCGTGAAGGCATCTACCTACACATCTCAGGTGCGCGGTGGCCCAACGAAGGTCGATATCATACTTGATGAGAAAGAAATTTTATATCCTTATGCAAACGAGGGCGAGATAGACTTTATGCTAGCAACTGCGCAGATAAGCTACGATGCCTTTAAAAGTGGCGTGAAAGAGGGCGGCGCGATCGTTGTCGAGCCAAATTTGGTAAAAGTAAGTGACGAGGACAAAAAGCGCTGGAAAATTTATGAAATTCCTATCATCTCTATCGCAAAAGACGAGGTCGGAAATGTCATCACCCAAAGCGTCGTGGCTCTTGGTGTGGCTGTGGCGATGAGTGGGTGCATGGATGAAAATTTAGTGCGTGAAGAGATGTTAGCAAGCGTGCCAGCTAAGGTTAAAGAGGCAAATGCTAAAGCTTACGAGCTGGGTCTTAAATACGCAAAAGAGCTTTTAAAATAGAAATTTGGCTAAATTTAGTTTAGCCAAAACCCACAATATGGATCAGATAAAACTAGAAAATTTCCGCAAAGAACATGGCTTTGATATGCCTATCATTAGGAGCTTGTCGGCGGCTGAGTGCTTAGAGATAAGAGAGAATTTGCTTTATAAATTTAGCCTACAAAACATAGATGAGTTTTTCAAGATAGATAAATTTAGCAGGCTTGATGGCTTTAATGCAGACGAAGCAAATTTTGATCTCAAGGCCGCTTTTAGCGAGCTTGGCATCGCCACACCAAATGAAATTTGCATAAATTTTAATAAATTTGAGAGCATTGATATTTTGCGCTTTGATGATCTCTCTAAATTTTTTAGCGATATCTGGTATCCATCACTCGATGATATTGAGATATTTGATATAAATTTAAGCTTCATTGTCTTGGTTAGACATTATGGGGCTATCTATTAT
>NZ_POYR01000163.1:0-446 GCF_002912425.1 Campylobacter concisus | reverse complement strand
GCGGCAAACTCTCAACTTTCAACTTTCAATTTAAAAAAGGAGAAGTTTACGCTACCGTATACTCTTCTTTCTACAAAATGAGGATGGCTTTCAAAATTATTGCTTTTTCCATGTTCCAGAACAAACAGACCGTCTTCTTTTAAAAGGTTATTTTCAAAAATCAGGTCAGGTAGAGTTTCAAGTCCTTTTAGCTCGTAAGGCGGGTCGGCAAAGATGAAGTCGAACTGCTCTCGGCCGCCTCGTATGTATTTGAATACATCACCGCGGACGGGTAGACATTTGTCGGTTTTCAGTTCTTGCATCACTTTACAGATAAAGGCGTAATGGTCACGGTCTCTTTCTATACTGATAACCTGGTCGCAACCTCTGGACACAAGTTCTATGCTGATACTGCCTGTACCGGCAAACAGGTCAAGGGCACGCACACCCTCCTCAAAGTCGAGATA
>NZ_POYR01000162.1:0-11897 GCF_002912425.1 Campylobacter concisus | reverse complement strand
GCAAAAAAGATAAAGCAAAAAAAGCAGATAATCAATGAAAAAGAATTGGATTGTATTTTTTGGATCAATAGCATTTTTTATAGTAGGTGCTATTTGCATAGTAATCCTAAAACTTCTCTTTGGAGAATACTACGGTGACGTTATTTTTGCTGGGATAATCTTGACCAATATATATTACATAATTAAAAACGGTATAAAAAAGAGTGACTTTCGGAAAAATAATTTTAAAACAATGGATGTCACAATAGGTGGCGTCTCTTTGGTACAAGCTATATTTGTATTTATAATGTGGGTTGGTTACAATGCAACAAGAGGATAAGCATAAAATTTGGCAATGGAGATTTACAGACTGCAGCAGAAGTAGGAACAAATTTTCTTACTACAACAGGACAAGCTATTGTAGATAGTGTAGAAAGCAAAAAAGATAAAGCAAAAAAAGCAGATAATCAATGAAAAAGAATTGGATTGTATTTTTTGGATCAATAGCATTTTTTATAGTAGGTGCTATTTGCATAGTAATCCTAAAACTTCTCTTTGGAGAACACTATATTGATGCTATGGCTGTGTTGCTAATATTTGCCAATGTATGTTTTATGATGAAAAACGGTATAAAAAAGAGTGACTTTAAAAAAGAATATATACAAAAAATGGAAATAAAAAGAGGTGGTGTTGCTTTAATTCACTCCTTTTTAGTTTTTGTATTTTGGCTTCTTTACAATGCCACAAGAGGATAAATATAAAAGTTGGCGTTTTTGGATAAAACAACGTTTAAATCTGTTAAATTTAAGCAAGAGTTAAATGCAAAAATCCAAATGACATCAACAAAGCTAAACCTAAATTCTTTAGAATTTCTCGATTAAAAGGCGTAGGGAGAAATTTAGGGAATGGATATGATAGTAAATAAAAATGATAAGCAACACTGTCTAACAAATGGGCAGTTAGTGGAAAAGTGAAAAATAAATGAATTATTTAATAGGTTTTATTATTCTTGCCGGAGGGCTGTCTATCCTAGTGGATCCGGCCCCACCGATAAATATTTTTGGTGTGCCAAAAGGAGACGTCATCCCTCATGGTCTAAATACACCAGTCGGATCGGTCATGGCGTTACTTGGTTTGCTCTTTATATATAGGGAGATAAAAAAGTAGTTGAAGAGCTATAAATTTGGCTTTTAAAGGTAATGAAAAATGAGTAATTTCTTTATATCTATTGGATTTTTGATAACTGCTATTCAAATTTTTACTAGCAAGAAAATAGCAAGAGCATATGATAGTACCGACTACTCTTCGATGGGAGATTTCTTCTTGCTTTCTGGTGTGGCGGCATTAGCGGGCGCCATATTATATTTTTGGCTCGGATATAGGTATATTAAATTTAAAAATATCAAGAAAGAATTTGAAGACAAATGGTGTAATAGCTGTGACAAAGCCATTAAAGTCGGCAATGATATCTCTTGGTGTCCAGACTGCGGCAAGCCACTAACTAAATTTAACGACAAGCACGGTAAAAAAGTATCTAAAATATAGCACTCCTTCATTGGTTCTGTAAATTCCATATAAATTCATTGAAAATTTAGGCGATATTGTCAAGATAGGAAGTGGAATGGAAAAAGGTGAAAGAGTAGCTATGGGTTGTATATCGTTTGTAGAGCTCGTTTTATGTATGGTCTATGGGAAGTACTATATTAGGGGCTGGAGTGAAGCCGATCTTCTCTCGGTCTCCTTTTTTGTTTGTACTTTTATCTATTGTGTTGCGCCATTTTTTGTCAAGAATAGTAAAGAAAGTGACTTAATTAAATTTGACCTTCTGTCGTTCATTGCGTTGCTATTGATATATCTACTAGGCTTTAGGCTTATTTTTAACATTTTTGATGACTCTTATATGGAATATATAGCTATTTTTATATTTACTATTTTGGCTACAAGAGTAATACTAAATTTGTTTGCAAAATATAAAAATAGTTAGCTTTTTGTGTTAGTGAAGATTTAAATTTTATAATGTTTTATATATTTAAACGCATAGGCTGGTCTTTTATAGGATTTATATGCTTGCTTGATTGCATATCTATGTTAATACATAAAAATGTAAAAGTTGGTGAGAAGTTTTTTAAATTTGATGATTCTGGCAATTTATATCTTTTGCCAGCTTTTAGTTTTTTATTTTTGGGTATATATAGCTTTTGGATGGCTTTTAGAAAAGAACCACCAGTCGTGCAAAGGCTAGAGGGCATGTGGTGCCCTGATTGCATGAAATTTTATAATATAGGTGAAACTACATGTGAAAAGTGCGGACAAGAGCTACTAAAATGTTATAACACACACTATGAAACAAGGCCAAAACCAAAGACCGAGCCGCTGTTTAGGTCAAAACCTAGAAATAAAAAGCGAAAACTAAAGAGGTAAATTTATTTTTTTGACTTCTGTGGTAGTAATATAAAAAGCACGTAGTAATAGGTAGATAAAATAAAAATGTTCATAGAATAGTAGTGGGAAGTGATGGAACATATTATTACTCAAACAACCATTATGGACAAAATGGAAATGGTATCCCTTTTTATAGAGTTGGTGTATTGCCAAAAGAAACGATAAATAAAATGTTTGGAGGTATTAAATGATAGAAGTTAGAGTTGATTTTGATGAAATTGATAAGATTAGAGAATTGAACTATGCTTATGGCAATCTCATTCCAGAAAATATAAAAGAAAAGATGCTATATTTTTTATCGCTAAAATTAAATTTACCTCTAACTCATAATTGGGATACATTTAAAGAATTCTATCAATATTTACATTTTAAGGAATTGCAAGAATTTAAACCAGAAGACGGTTGGGCTAGCTATGATGAATTTTTAATTATAAAAGAAGAAGATAATAAATGTGGAGTTAAAAATAAACAAGGCGTTAGGGATAATTTAAAGTTAATTTTTATAAATTTTAATAAATTTTACAAAGAATATAACGAATTAGCAAATAAATTATTAAATTTCATCAGCGATGTGAAAAGTGAAATGTTAAATTACTGTGATAAAAATAATAATGATTTTTTAAATATTACAGTATTTATTGAAAGTTAAAAGATGAAAATAACTCAAAAAGAATAAGTGAAGTTATAAATTTTGAAGGTGTAAAAAAATGTAGCCTAGCTTAAATTTAAATAATTACTTGATAGATAGTAAGTTGTTTAGCAAATAACAAATCATGGAAGTATATGACTGGTCATTTTTAAATTATGTTAATTTTTTACGTGGTTGGATGTAAAATATTTTTTCTAAAAAGCTAGGACGAAAACCAACATATGAAGAAGAAGCAGGTTTTTATCTTTATTTAAACGAATGATATTTGGCTATATCTTCTATTGATGGTGGACCTGAAAAAGAAATTTAGGGTGATAAATTTTGGGATGTGTCATCTGATAAAAATGATGGAATTTGTAAAATTCACTATAAGGAGTGAAAATGAAATACAAGATAATAAAAAGCGATAGTGTTGGTTGGTATTTTAATGATGATGTTGAAATGATTAGAAATTTTGGATTAGACGATGATGACACCTTTTTAAAATTTTTAATTCAAATTCCAAATATTACAAAAATTGATATTTTAGAATATTTTGAACTAGCAATTTTAGAATTATGCTATTTCTATGAACCAGATATGTCTCGAAATTATTATATACACGAAGAATTAGATAAGAAATTTGGTGAAAATTCTCCCAATGCGACTTACGCAAGTGAATTTTATGCTGTTATGGGGCAATTATTTTTAGCTGGATTTATTGATTTTGGCGTAGAAGATAGTAATTTAGATGAACTCGGAACGGATTTTGAGACAAATTTATCCAAAATAGATTTAGGTATGACACTTTATGAAAAATGAATTTACTTTAGAAATAATTATTTTTATAACAGGAAAATTTATAAAAGAGGATTTGGTTAGAGTGAGCCTAAATTTATTAAATTTGCGCCATCTCTTGCCAAAAATCAAGTGCCACGTCGTCTGCTTGGACAAAATTTAGGATTTGCTCGGATGATGGCATGGCTTCGTCATTTAGCCTTGCTATATAGGTGCTGGCAAGCGCTATGAAAAATTTTTCAAAGTCGCTCGCGACGCGCCTGCTGCAAAGCTTTTTATCTCCAAGTAGCCACGCATAGACCGCACCACTCGTGCAATCAAGCAAAAATATCCAAGGATCTCCCACAGCAAAAACTATCAAATTTGCTGGGCGAGCTTCACCCTGCCACCATTTGCCACCAAACTCATCTACGCTGTTTAGGCGCACTAGCTCGCTCGCGTAGTTACCTCTGGAGCCAAAGCTGACATTGCAAATTTCAAAGTTGCTAAGCTCAAATTTGCTTAAAAGCTTTGTAAATTTGGCTGGTAAATTTACGCCAAGGCTCTTTTGTGCTTGCATAAATGCCGAAGCGTCCTTTTGTGGCAAAAGCCTCATACCAGTTATGCCATCTTGCTCTAGTGGCAAGAAAATTTGATCTAGTTTTCTAACGATCTCGTCTAGTTTTAAAAACATATCGCTCCTTAAATTTGCTAATTTTGGCAAATTTTATCAAATTTAGCCTAGTGTGCTTTGAAATTTGGGTTATAATCGCCATAATTTTAAGGAGCTAGCGTGGTTAGATCATATCCTCTTGATATGCCTGGCGTGGAGTTTCGCGGACACGGCGTAACTGGCATTTATGAGATGGGTGAGCGCATTGCATTTGTGCATTTTGCTTTTGGGGTGCCTAACGAGCTAGAGATAGCTCAAAAACTAACGCCAAACTACGTGCTACTAGATACATTTTCACGCGACTTTAGCGAGCATAAAAGATCAACGCTTACCTATAAACAAAGCGAAATTTTTATAGCCAGCAATGCACGTTGCTACCCAGAAAATGGCTACTTCGTGCTAAATACTAGATACTACAAGGGCTACATAAACTCCCCAGCAAAGCTTATAAAGATAAGTGACGGGCTGATGAGCGAGCTCGGCGTTGCTAAGGAGCCTGTAAAAGAGATATATAACGACGCTAAAACGTATGAATTTGATGGCTTTTGCGTGCGAATGAGCTCGCCATTTATGATGGAGTGCAAAGAAATTTTGGATGGCGCAGAGTTCAAAAGCGAAGCAAAAGATGAAAATTTAAACGCTAATTTGCCGCCCAAAGAGCAGGGCGCAAGGATAGGCAAAACCATCTGGCGGCTAAAGCTTGGCGCATATCTCTATACGCCAGTTTGCCTGAATGATGGGGTGCTTTACTTTGGCACCGCTGGCAAGGGCGGAGATCTATACGCCGTGGATGCAAAAAGTGGCGAGGTGGTGTTTAAGTTTAAAACCAGCGGCACGGAGCATTTTGTTTGGGTCGAGGATCAAATTTTGCTCGCAAACCGCAAAAATAAGCCAGTTTTGATAAGCGCTAAAGATGGCTTGCTATTAAAAGAGATAGAGTTTGAGAAATTTAGCCTTAGCGCAGATCAGATCATGCTAGTAAGCGGTGGCAGGCTCTACGCTGTGGCAAATGACGGAGCTAAAATTTATGCAGTTTGCGCGGAAATTTAGCCTTGGCGAAATTTATCGCCAAAGCCATAATGAGATAAATTTATCTCTTCTTTTTATATCTTTTTATCGCCTCTACGATGACCTCTTCTAGGTCGTCATTTGGCTCTTTGTTCATATCATCGTAGGTGTTTTCAAGGATAGTTTTTAAGTTTTTCTCAACGTAGCTAGTATCGAAAAATCCCCTTCTAAATTCCTTACTTTTGCTGATCGTTAGCAAAAATGGGATGATCGTTCGCACGCCCTCGATGGTAAATTCTTCAAGTGCTCTTTCAAGCTTATTTACAGCAAGATCGTAGTCAGTCGCCTTGACGATCAGTTTTGCGATAAGTGAGTCGTAAAATGGCGGTATGGTGTAGTCCTTATAGACGTGGCTATCGACGCGCACAGATGGGCCAAGAGCTGGGTAGTAGCCCTCGATCGTGCCTGGTGCTGGGATGAAATTTTCCCAGACATTCTCAGCCGTGATCCTAGCCTCTATCGCGTAGCCGCGTGGTTTGATGTCGCTTTGCTCGATCTCTAAAATTTCACCCGCTGCTATCCTTATCTGCCTAACGACAAGATCATGTCCTGTGATCTCTTCGGTGATGCCGTGCTCCACTTGGATACGAGTGTTCATCTCCATGAAGTAAAAGTTGTTGTAGTCATCTAGCAAAAACTCGATCGTTCCGACGTTTGAGTAGCCCACAGCCTTTGCAGCAGCGACCGCAGTCACGCCCATGATCTTTCTTAAATTTTCACTAATCGAAGGGCAAGGTGCGATCTCGATGATCTTTTGGTGGCGCCTTTGGATAGAGCAGTCACGCTCGCAAAGGTGGATGATGTTACCGTAGTTGTCGCCTAAAATTTGAAACTCGATGTGGCGAGGATTGACGACAAGCTTCTCCATAAAAACTTCGTCATTGTTAAAGTATGCCTTAGCCTCTCTGGTGCATGACTCAAAGGCATCTTGCATATCTTCTTCTTGCCAGACCTCTCTAATGCCGCGGCCACCACCACCACCACTTGCTTTTAAGATGACTGGGTAGCCGATGCGTCTAGCGTGCTCTTTTATGGCGTCCATACTCTCGTCATTTAGCTTTTCAGTGCCTGGCACTATTGGTATGCCGTTTTTCTTCATTAGATATCTAGCGATGTTTTTATCGCCCATTTTCTTGATGACTTCGGCCTTTGGACCGATGAAAATGAGCCCAGCGTCCTCAACTGCCTTTGCAAATTCGTAGTTTTCGCTTAAAAAGCCGTATCCTGGGTGTATCGCATCAGCCCCACACTCCTTAGCGAGCTTTACGATCGCTTTGGCGTCAAGATAGCCTTTGATCGGATCTTCACCCACTTGATAGGCCTCATCAGCGATCCTTACATGCAAGCACTCGCTGTCTGGCGCTGTATAAATTCCTACGCTTTGGATGTGTAAATCCCTACAAGCTCTGACTATCCTAACTGCGATCTCACCACGATTTGCGATAAGAATTTTATGTATCATAGGCTATCCTTTTTGAGTTTTTCTTATCATATAACTATTCGTTTTATTTTTAGATAAATTTGTTAAGTCTGGTTTTAAAATTTGAGTGCAAAGGCTAAATTTACACTCAAATTTCTTTATTTGCTAATGATTTGGGGGAAAGGTGTGGCTAGGGCTTTTTTGCTAAAGTCTTGCGACTCGATCGTGAAATTTGTAGCAAATCTTTGAATGCCCTCTTTTTTATAAGCACGCCTTTGGATGGTAAAAAGGACTAAATTTCCGCCTTGTTTGGTGTAGCGATATATCGAGTGCTCGGCCGTTGGAGTGCCATTTAAATTTGAAAATATCGTGATATCAAGATAAATTTCATTTGCTAGCGAGCCCTTTTTATAGGCTACTTTTAGCCCTTTTGCCTTTAGCTCTTTTAGATCATTTATCTTTTGCTCGACTGCTTGCTCTGGCGTAGCGTCAAATTTAAGCGTATTTAGCGAGAGCATGTAACTAAAACTATCTAGTTTCTCACCAGGGAGCAAGTACTCCTGCGTGAATAAATTTGGCACAGGCTTGGCTGAGCTTGCTAGCGAGTAGAGTCTGTTGTCAAATTTTATCTGCATCGGCTCAAAGTACTGAGTAGCCGCGAGCAAGAGCGCTGGCAAGGCGATAAATGCTAAAAATTTCTTCATCAAATTCCTTTAAAATGGATTTACTATCATGACCCAGATGATGATGAGCATCGCGATAGTTGGCACTTCGTTGTAAGCTCTAAAGAAGATGCCACTTTTGTTACAGCGTTTCTCTTTGAGCTGCTTCATGTAGCGTCCAAGGTCTAGGTGATAGATGGCCATTAAGATGACAACTAAAATTTTGACGTGGATGTGACCAGTTTTTATAAGATCAGGCATCGCGATAAGTATCAAAATACCAGTGACAAATGAGCCAATAAGTGCGACCCAGCCGATGTAGTGATACATCTTGTATTCCATCACCTCAACCACTTTTACAAAGTCAGGCTTGTCCATATTTTCTACGTGATAAACGTAGAGCCTTGGCTGATAAAACAGCACTGCCATCCACGAGATGAAAAACAAATAGTGGAGGTATTTTAAGTAAAGATAATATTCTGCCATAACGTCTCCTTATCTAAAAAGTATCTCTTTTCTAGCTTCAAATTCAGCCTTGCTGATCACACCACTCTCAAAAAGCTCGTAAAGCCTTTTTAAGTCCTCTTCTTTATCTTTTAGTTTTACTCTCTCTTTTAGCTCGGCCTTTTGTAAATTTTTCTCGACATAAGCGCCAACTAAAAATGCATCGATGATCCACCAAATGCCCCAAATAGCCAAAAATAAGTAGCCAATGAGGATGATTTGCAAAGAGTAACCGATAAAAAATAGTCCCATCATCAAAAAGCCAGTGATAAATTTACCAAGGTAAATTCTATGCGCTCCAAGCCAGCCAGTAAGTAGCCAAAGTGCGTATGCGACGTAGATATTATTTCCCACTCTCTCTCCTTTTTCTAAAACTTTGCCAAAGTATCATCACGACGCAAAGATCGATCATCACATCAGCGAAGTTAAAGACTGCAAAGTTAAACCACTTGTGCCAAAAGACGTAATCCACGACGCCGCCATGGATAAATCTATCTGTGATGTTTGAGCTGCCAGCTCCTAGCAAAGCTCCAAGCCAAATGGCATGCGAGCAAAGCAGCTTTTTCTCAACAACCAGATAGATAAAAACGCCTAAGATAAGGGCAACTTGTATAAATTTCAGCCACTCATCCAAAAAGGCAAACATCGAAAATGCAACGCCCTTATTATATGTAAGAACTAGTGAGAAAAACTCGCCCTCCCACGAAAAACCATCTATAAATATCATCTTTATCGCTTGATCAACGATAAAAATGAGAAAAAACGCGATGAAAAATTTAACTAAGCTTTTACGCATTTAGGGCTTTTACGAAAAATTTCTCAACTTCATCCATGCGTTTTTCAACTAAAGTTTGATTTTTGCCCTCAAGCAAAAGTCTGATCAAATTTTCAGTGCCAGAGTATCTAAAGAGCGATCTTATGCCCTCTTTTGCAAGGCTAGCCTCAAGCTCTTTTAGCCCTTCTATCTTATCAAGCGGCTTTTTCTCTGTGATCTTTAAATTTAGCAAAATTTGCGGATACGGCTTTAGCTCGCCAAAAATTTCACTAGCTTTTTTGCCTTTTTTAAGCATCATTGCAACGACTTGCATCGAAGTAACAAGTCCGTCGCCAGTCTTAGCGTAGTCGTTAAATATGACGTGGCCGCTTTGCTCGCCGCCAAAATTTATGCCATTTTCTTTCATCATCTCAAGCACGTATTTATCACCTACGTTTGAGCGAAGTAGCTTGATCTTGTGAGCTTTTAGATAGTCATCAAGCGCGGCGTTACTCATCACAGTAGCCACGATGGCACCGCCTTTTAGAGTCTTTTGCTCGTGCAAAAATGCAGCCAGTGAGCCAAGTATCGCATCTCCATGCACTACTTCTCCGTTTTCATCGACCACGACAAGCCTATCAGCATCGCCGTCAAATGCAAAGCCGATGTCAGCACGAA
Organism: Campylobacter concisus; assembly: GCF_002912425.1. Lineage (GTDB taxonomy): Bacteria > Campylobacterota > Campylobacteria > Campylobacterales > Campylobacteraceae > Campylobacter_A > Campylobacter_A concisus_AH. Next base: position 2,312 of record NZ_POYR01000162.1, on the reverse strand, counting down.
GTCTTTTTACCTCGCTTGCTAGATCTTCTGGGTGAAGCGCGCCGCAGTTTTGGTTGATGTTGCTACCATTTGGCTCGTTGTTTATGACGATGACGTCGGCTCCAAGCTCGCTAAATACAGTTGGTGCGACCTTGTAAGCAGCTCCGTTTGCCACGTCTAAAACTACTCGTAAATTCTTTAAATTTAACTCTTTTGGGAATGAATTTTTGATCTGCACGATATATCTACCGATAACATCGTCGATTCTCTTGTTTGCGCCGATCTCTGTCATCGTCTTTTGGGCGTTTGCGATGAGCTCGTCGTCGTAGAAGATTTTTTCTATCTCAGCTTCTATCTTTTCATCTAGTTTGTTGCCAAAGCTATCAAAAAATTTGATGCCGTTGTCGTAGTATGGGTTGTGTGATGCGCTTATCATTATGCCAGCGTCACAGCGCATATTTTCTGTTAAAAATGCGATCGCAGGTGTTGGCATAGGGCCTATTTGAAGGACGTTGTAGCCAACTGCAGTTAGCCCTGCAACGATGGCGGTTTCTATCATATAGCCACTTTTTCTAGTATCTTTTCCAACCAAAATCACATTTGTCGCTGAGGTCTTTCTAAAGTAAATTCCAGCAGCCATTGCAAGGCGCATAGATGTTTGAGCTGAAAGCTTTTCGCCAGCCTTACCACGAACTCCGTCTGTTCCAAAAAGTTTCATCAATTTATCCTTTTTATTATAAAATGGTGCTATTTTATCAGAAATTATCAAATTTAAAATCTAAAATTTTATTTGTTTTAAAGCAGACTTAAATTCAGTTACAATTAAATATATTTTTCATATAATCACGGACTAAAATTATCAAAAAAGGTATATTATGGCAAACCATAAATCTGCTGAAAAAAGAGCTAGACAAACTATAAAAAGAACAGAAAGAAATAGATTTTACCGCACTAGACTTAAAAACATCACAAAAGCAGTGCGCGTAGCTGTAGAAGCTAAAGATCTAAATGCTGCAAATGAAGCTTTAAAAGTTGCTAACAAAAGTATTCACAGTTTTGTAAGTAGAGGCTTTTTGAAGAAACAAACTGCTGCTCGTCGCGTTAGTCGCCTTGCTCAATTAGTAAACACTCTAAAAGCTGCTTAATCTATTAAATTTTAATGTTTGCTGATAAACTTCATCCATTTTTGGATCGCTATGATGAAATTTCTACGCTTCTAAGCGATCCAAATATAGCAAACGATATCGAAAAGATGACAAAGCTCTCAAAAGAGCAATCATCTATCGAACCAGTCGCAACTGCTGCAAAAAAATATCTACAAATTCTAAACGACATCGAAGAGAATAAAGCCTTACTTGAGGACTCTGAGCTTGGCGAGCTTGCAAAAGATGAGCTTAAAAATTTAGAAATTTCAAGAGAGAAGCTTGAAGAAGAGATTAAAATTTTACTTCTTCCAAAAGATCCAAATGATGATAAAAATATATTTTTAGAAATTCGCGCAGGCACCGGTGGTGACGAGGCTGCACTATTTGTTGGAGATCTTTTTAACGCTTACATCAGATATGCAGAGCTTCGTGGATATAAATTTGAGATCGTTAGCCAAAGCGAGGGCAACACTGGCGGCTTTAAAGAGATCATCGTGCTCATAAAGGGCAAAGGCGCTTACTCTAGGCTAAAATTTGAAGGTGGCACACATAGGGTTCAGCGTGTGCCAGAGACTGAGAGTCAGGGCAGGGTGCACACCTCGGCTGTGACTGTGGCTATCATGCCAGAGGTTGAAGATAGCGAGATCGAGATCAATCCAAATGATATAAGAGTTGATGTTATGAGAAGCTCGGGCCACGGCGGCCAGTCGGTAAATACAACTGATAGTGCCGTTAGGATCACGCACATACCAACTGGACTTGTTGTCACAAACCAAGATGGCAAGAGCCAGCACAAAAACAAAGAAGCTGCGATGAAGGTGCTAAAAGCTAGACTTTACGAGATGCAAGAGCAAGAGAGGCTTGCTAAAGAGACTAGCGAGCGCAAGAGTCAGGTCGGCACTGGAGACCGCTCAGGCAGGATAAGAACTTATAACTACCCGCAAAACCGCATAAGCGATCACCGCATAAATTTAACACTTTACCGTCTTGATGCGATCATGGCTGCAGGATTATTTGACGAGATCATCGAACCGCTTATCACTCACTATCAAGCAGAAGCTATGCTTGAAGCTGGCATTTAAGCGCAAAATTTATAAATTCTCACCAAATCATTAAAAATCAAAAATCTACAAACTAAGATCTAAAGTCATCTGATCTTGAAACGATCTTAGTTTGTCTGTTTTATAA
>NZ_POYR01000161.1:0-820 GCF_002912425.1 Campylobacter concisus | reverse complement strand
TAAGTATATTTTATAGTTTGCGACCAAAATTTATATTTTGCAATAAAAAAATTATCATAAAAAATAACACTCTGGAGCATAAGAGGTAATATATACGCAAAAAAAGCTAGCAGCAATAGTATTCCACCAAATATAGCTAACCTTACTTCCCCTGATAGCAATAAAAATATAGAGATAAAAATGGTTAAAAATCCAATAAAAGCGTTAAAAACTGAGCCAAATATTCTTGTTCGCTTTATTACTAAAACGGGTTTTTCTTGATTACTATCCATGAGTTTCACTCCTTATTCGAAAATTTTACTTTAGTTATTATGAGATAAATTTATTTCTTGTCATTATCAACCATAATTTCTCTGGTAATTAATTGCATCAAAATAAGACCTTTAGCGCTACTTATATTTTTCAAAGGAGAAACCGATGTTGCAATATCACCAGCTACAGTCAGTAAATTTTTAGCCATCTCTAGATTATTTAAGAATTTATCTCTTTTCGCTTGATTTAGATTGTCCAAATTATTCTCCTATTTTAATACTCTCGTAATTATGACCTAACTCTTTATAAAATTCTAACTCATCTATATCTATTTTAAACTTTTTTAGAAAGTACTTTTTTATTAATGCTCTCTCAAATCTTGAAGTAGCGAGTATATTTAGCACTTTATCCTCTTGAAATATAATTACTGCATCATAGCTTTTATAGTAAGACCCCTTGGTTTTTACCAAATAAAATAGCCATTTTACAAATTTGAAAATTTGAAGCACTGATATTAAGGCAATAGGCAAAAGCCACTTTCTTAGTTTCTCTTGGATACCTTTATACT
>NZ_POYR01000160.1:0-536 GCF_002912425.1 Campylobacter concisus | reverse complement strand
ATGAAATAGTAAAGGCAATCAATGAATATAATAAAGAGCAAGAAGCACTAAAAGGAAGTTTTATCCCAGCAGCTGTTTTACCTATTGCGCCAGCTGTATTAGAATTTTTAGTAGAAATAGGAGCAGTCTCAGTTGCCCTTAGTGGTGCGTACGGTGCTAAAAAGATTGGGGATAAATTTGTAGAAAATTCATCTGAGTATGATTTTTCGTATGATATAATCAAAAATGCTTCAAATCAGCAAGAAAATACACAGACAGCAGAACAGCAAGGTGGCAATGTTCAAACTTCATCGCCAGCACCATTACCGCCAGATGATGATGACAATGATGTTAAAATTTCAAATAAAAATAACGGCTTTTCAAATAAGAGAATTTTAAACAATGGTGATGTTCAAATAAAAGGCAACAAAAACATATCGCTTGATGTTGAAAGAGGGGGTTCTGGTAAAGTGAACATTCATATTAAAGTCGGAAACGAAAAATATTTTTATGATTTCAACTCTGGAAAATATATTTCAAATAGTGGAAGTCAGTTA
>NZ_POYR01000159.1:0-445 GCF_002912425.1 Campylobacter concisus | reverse complement strand
GCCTATAACCTTTCTTCAGAGGTAGAGGGAAAAGAAATCCTTTGCGACCCCAACTATCTGGAACTGATTGTCAACAACCTGCTATCGAACGCGTTCAAATACACCGATGAGGGAAAAAGCATTACGGTGGTACTGAGGGAAACCGGTAAGGAACTGCTGCTGCAAGTAAGAGATACCGGAAACGGAATACCCATCGACAAGCAGGCTAAGATATTCGAACGTTTCTATCAAGCGGACAACGAACACATGGGAAGCGGAATAGGCTTATCATTGGTACAACGCCTTGTAGACTTGCATCACGGACGAATCGAGCTGGAAAGCCGGGAAGGTGAAGGAAGCGCCTTCTCCATTTATCTACCGACAGAAGAAACGGCATATCGACCGGAAGAAATAGCAACCCGGACAAACGCCATCGGGGAACAACAGGTGTACACCACCAACAATC
>NZ_POYR01000158.1:0-2626 GCF_002912425.1 Campylobacter concisus | reverse complement strand
GAAGTTCTTCTCTCTTTTGCTCTATGTTGTCTATATATTTTTTATCTATCCTTGCAAATGGGGATAAATTTAAAACAAGAGTTGATTTATTGTTTTCCTTATTGATGTTTATGCTGTACTGGCTGTAGTCCTTAATAGGACTTAGGGTCTTTATATCGGTGAATTTTTGTTTTACTAGGTTGGATTTGTTTGATGTTTGCATTGTGGTAGCCTATTATGAAATGGAGTTTGGCTCCAAGTGGAGCCATAGATATTAAATTTATTATTTAATCCTTTATATTATGCTCTTTAGCATAGCTTAATATCTTTTGCCTAAGATCTTCTGGGAAGCTATCTCTATACATCACTGGTGTTAGAGGGTTTAGCTTTTTATCTAATTTACCAGCCTCATATAGTCTTGTTAGCTCTTCTGGTGTGTTGTAGTATGGTGCATTTGGATATCCTTCTGGTGGGGTTAGGGACATTATTTTAGCTTCTAGGAGGGTGGAGTCGATATAGAGGGAAACAGCTCTATCGTCCCAAGTGCCAGGAAAACCACCATTAAAGTCTTGACCGCTTCCATCAATATTGTCTTTAACATATTTTGTAAATTCTTCCCTTGTAGTCTCGTTTGCATCTAGGTCTCTAGGGTCTAGTAGCTTACCTTCATCTTCTACTAATTTTCTTAAATGAGTATGCATTGAACCATTTGGCTCAACTACGGTTAAATTTCTATTAAAATCCATCACGAAGTAGCTCCCTACTATCTCATCAAGATAAGGCATCATTCCATATTCATCTAGTGGAGGGTTTTTAGCTAGTTTCCTAAATTCTTCAGCCATTTGTAAATTTTTGTTTAGACCTACTAAATAGGTAGAGTATTCAAATAAATCAGCTAGTCCCCCTAAAGCTTCTTTTTTACCAAGCTGAGCTGATAGAAACATTGATTGATATGCTCTTGCTTTAAATCCTGCGTAACCTAATCCAACTCCCCTTGAAAACCCAGCTGTATTTCCTAATACTCCTGCACATATATTCCACTCCGCTGCAAATAGTTCTGATTTTAGAGTTTTTCTATTAGAGTTTACTTCATCATAAATTTCAGCATATTCTGGTTTAGTTAGTTTGCCATTACTATCTACTCTACCTATTGCATCTTCTGGGATATCTATCATAGTACATTTTAGATTACTTCTTTTTACTAGATAGATATATCTATCTCTCTTATCTTTTAAGCTTTCATAGTAAGCTTTTTCAGTCTTAGTCCAAGGTGATAGTTTATTTGAGCTTGCTTTATAGCTAATATCTAGCCATGGTTTAAATGATAGATAGTCTGTTTGACCTAGAGAATTTGGTTTAGGGTTATAGTATAGGGGTTTATAGTTTTTATATGGAGATGAGTCTAGGATTGCACGGGCTTCAAGAACCATCTGAGACTTTTCTTCCAAGCGTGCCGTATTATTTTTTGCATTTTTAGAAGCTATTAAATTTGTTTTTTTATCAAATTCTATCTTGTCTCCATTCGGAGCTATAACCGTATATGTATTATCCATTAAATTTTCTTTACTCATTAAATTTCCTTTGTTTATTATTAATAGTGATCCTGCTACTAAAAGAGCTATGATGATAAATATGATCTTCTTCATCTCTTATCCTATATATAGACCATCTTCCATAACTATGGTAGTGGCTAGACGACCGACTAGGCGAGGAGGAATTGTCTTTCCATTGAAATTTCCATCTTTAGAGTCATTTTCCTTACACCCCACATATATACCCTTTATGTTATTGTTGCCAATAATATCAAGAGCTTCTACTAGATATCTTGATAGGTTAGAGTGGCTATTTTCATCATCGGTGTTAAAAATACCTTTTTTAAATACATTAACTATCTCAACCGCATCTTGATAGGCATCTATGGCGTGTTTAACATCGTCGCTTTCGGTTTGTAGAGTATTTCCTTTATATATCATATAAATTTCCTTCTCCTCTTTAACATCCAAATTTAGCTCCCTTATCTCCACATCAGATTCAGTGTATCTACTTCTAGCATAGTTAAAGTACCTTGCATCTATCTCATTACCAGATCCTCTTAGCTCATCTAAGCATAGATAAGCACTTAAGTTATTTAGTGCTAGTTTAGAGGCTAGGTTAAAAGATAGTTTGTTTTTCTTATGGTCTATGTCATAGTATATAAATGAGTTATAGTCTAGTCCTCCACTGCTTATATTAGCTCCTAGAAATAGTCTATTTAAATTTAGGCTTATATAGTTTTGATAGATCATCACTGGATAGTAGCAATAGGTATTTGTACTATCTTTATCATAGGCTTCATATAGTGACATAGGTTTATAAGATATGTTATTTAGTGCGTAAGCTTCATTAAATTTATATGTGTATCTTGTGTGCATTATCTCGTTGTAGTTCTCTTCTAGTTTTTCATAGGATGTTTTCCAAAGTTCTAATGCACCACTAACCATAGAAGCACCTATGCTCTTGCCTAATGATCCTGCATAATCTTTTATTAGTCTCTTTATCTCTTGAAAATCTGTATAGCTAAACCTATGAGTATATCTCATAAAGGTATATGTTGTGATCTCTGTATAAGTTATGCTTAGTTTATAATACTCCATCGCCATATGAAGCC
>NZ_POYR01000157.1:0-4004 GCF_002912425.1 Campylobacter concisus | reverse complement strand
CTATAAGTTGGCTTGAGATATTGCTATTGTTATATGCTTCAGCCTCTCTTCTGTTTAAGGTGTTTTCATTTACCTTATCAAATACTGCCTTAAAAGAGAGAGTTACCTTTTTCATATACTCTTCTTCGCTTTTTTTGATCTTCTCCATATCATTTGGCTGCTTAGCATAAGCATTTACATGAGAGAAATTTGTCTTAAATAACTCTTCGTATTTGGTGTAGTTATCAAGATAGTTGGTGTCATCTTGATAGGCGATCTCTTTAAATTCTTCCCTTTTTTGCTCTATGTTGTCTATATATTTTTTATCTATCCTTGCAAATGGGGATAAATTTAAAATAAGAGTTGATCTATTGTTTTCTTTATTGATGTTTATGCTGTACTGGCTGTAATCCTTAATAGGACTTAGGGTTTTTATGTCGGTGAATTTTTGTTTTACTAGGTTGGGGTTGTTGGGTCTTTGCATTGTGGTAGCCTATTATGAAATGGGATTTGGCTCCGTTTGGAGCCATAGATATTAAATTTATTCTCTAATCCTTTATATTATGCTCTTTGGCATAGCTTAGGATCTTTTGCCTAAGATCTTCAGGAAAGCTATCTCTATACATCACTGGTGTTAGAGGGTTTAGCTTTTTATCTAATTTACCAGCCTCATATAGTCTTGTTAGCTCTTCTGGTGTGTTGTAGTATGGTGCATTTGGATAGCCATCTGGTGGGGTTAGGGACATTATTTTAGCTTCTAGGAGGGTGGAGTCGATGTAGAGGTCTATGTCTCTATCTTCGTAATTAGCAGGATAGCCTTTTTCAGAAAAAATCTCCGCATATTCTGGCAGTTCTTTTTTGACATAAGAGATAAATTCTTCTCTTGTAGTCTCGTTTGCATCTAGGTCTCTAGGGTCTAGTAGTTTTCCTTTATCTTCTACGAGTTCTCTTAAAACTCTATGCATTGAACCTGTAGGGTTAATCACTATCCCATTTCTATTAAAATCCATCACAAAATAGCTCCCTACTATCTCATCAAGATAAGGCATCATTCCATATTCATCTAGTGGGGGATTTTTAGCTAGTCTTCTAAATTTTTCAGCCATTTGTAAATTTTTGTTTAGACCTATATCATAAGTAGTGTATTCAAATAAATCACCTAGAAATTTTAAAGCCTTTGTTACTCCTAGCTGGGCTGCTAAGAAAATTCTTTGATAATCCCTTGCTTTAAACCCAGCTTCATTTCCATATGAAAATCCCATAGGATCTCCAAGTATTCCTGCACACATTCCCCACTCTGCCGAAAAGAGCATTGATTTTAATGTACCTTTATGAGCATTTACTTCATCATAAATTTCAGCATACTCTGGCTTTGTTAGTTTGCCATTACTATCTACTCTACCTATTGCATCTTCTGGTATATCTATCATAGTGCATTTTAGATTACTTCTTTTTACGAGATAGATATATCTATCTCTCTTATCTTTTAAGCTTTCATAGTAGGCTTTTTCTGTTTTAGTCCATGGAGCTATCTTAGTAGAGCTTGGTTTATAGCTAATATCTAGCCATGGTTTAAATGATAAATAATCTGTTTGACCTAGAGAATTTGGTTTAGGGTTATAGTATAGGGGTTGATAGTTTTTATATGGAGATGAGTCGAGGATGGAGCGAGCTTCAAGGAGCATTTTAGATTTTTCCTCAAAATATTTTGTTGTATTGTCATCTTTAGTTTTAGGCACAATTAAATTTGTACTTTTGTCAAACCAAACTTCTTCTCCATTTGGCGCTATAACCGTATATGTATTAGTGTTATCCATTAAATTTTCTTTACTCATTAAATTTCCTTTGTTTATTATTAATAGTGATCCTGCTACTAAAAGAGCTATGATTATAAATATTATCTTCTTCATATCTTATCCTATGTATAGACCATCTTCCATTACTATGGTAGTGGCTAGACGACCGACAAGTCTTGGGGGTATCGTTTCTTTAGTTCTTTTTCCGTGCTCTATCTTACACCCCACATATATACCCTTTATGTTATTGTTGCCAATAGTATCAAGAGCTTCTACTAGATCTCTTGAGAGGTTGCGATGAGTATTGCCATAGTTGGTGTTAAAAATTCCTAGTCTAAGCATATATATAATCTTTGCAGCTTCTTGATAGGCATCTATGGCATAAGAGAAGCTCTGTCTATCTTGACCATTACCTTTAAAGTAGACATCGTAAATTTCCTTCTCCTCTTTAACATCCAAATTTAGCTCCCTTATCTCTACATCAGATTCAGTGTATCTACTTCTAGCATAGTTAAAATACCTTGCATCTATCTCATTACCAGATCCTCTTAGCTCATCTAAGCATAGATAGGTACTAAGGTTATTTAGTGCTAGTTTAGAAGCTAGGTTAAAAGATAGTTTGTTTTTCTTATGGTCTATGTCGTAGTATATAAATGAGTTATAGTCTAGTCCTCCACTACTTATATTAGCTCCTAGAAATAGTCTATTTAAATTTAGACTTATATAGTTTTGATAGATCATTACTGGATAGTAGCAATAGCTATTTGTACTATCTTTATCATAGGCTTCTTTTATAGACATAGGTTTATATGAGATATTATTTAGTGCGTAAGCTTCATTAAATTTATATGTGTATCTTGTGTGCATTATCTCTTTATAGTTCTCTTCTAGTTTTTCATATGAGGTTTTCCAAAGTTCTACTATACCTTTAAGAAAAGCTACTCCCACATCTTTGCCTAGTGATTTACCATAATCTTTTAGTATGTTTCTTATGGCTTCGACATCTTTTGGGTTAAACATATAAGTTTGTTTCATAAAAGCAAAGCTTCTCATGCTATTCCAGATGATACTTATGTTATAACGACCTATTAGGAGACGGAGTTTGGCTCCGTTTGGAGCCATAGATATTAAATTTATTCTTTAATCCTTTATATTATGCTCTTTAGCATAGCTTAATATCTTTTGCCTAAGATCTTCAGGGAAGCTGTCTCTATATATGACTGGTGTTAGAGGATTTAGCTTTTTATCTAATTTACCAGCCTCATATAGTCTTGTTAGCTCTTCTGGTGTGTTGTAGTATGGTGCATTCGGATAGCCCTCTGGTGGGGTTAGAGACATTATTTTGGCTTCTAGGAGGGTGGAGTCGATAAAAAGAGAAAGTGTTCTATCATCCCAATCTTTAGGAAATCCTGGAAGCTCTAGTCTATCTTGAAATTTAGGGAGTTCACTTTTGACATAAGAAATAAATTCTTCCCTTGTAGTCTCATTTGCGTCAATGTCTCTAGGATCTAGTAGTTTGCCTTTATCTTCCACAAGCTCTCTTAGGTCTTTATACAAAGAGTTATCTGGCATTGCAGCCACCCCACCCCTATTAAAATCCATCACAAAGTAATTTCCTACTATCTCATCAAGATAAGGCATCATGCCATATTCATCTAGTGGGGGATTTTTAGCTAGTCTTCTAAATTCTTCAGCCATTTGTAAATTTTTGTTTAGACCTACTAAATAGGTTGAGTATTCAAATAAATCTGCTAGTCCTCCTAAAGCTTCTTTTTTACCAAGCTGTGCTGATAGAAACATTGATTGATATGCTCTTGCTTTAAATCCTGCATAGCCCAATCCAACTCCCCTTGAAAACCCAGCTGTATTTCCTAATACTCCAGCACATATATTCCACTCAGCTGCAAATAGTTCTGATTTTAGAGTTTTTCTATTAGAGCTTACTTCATCATAAATTTCAGCATACTCTGGCTTTGTTAGTTTGCCACTACTATCTACCCTACCTATGGCATCTTCTGGGATATCTATCATAGTGCATTTTAGATTACTTCTTTTTACTAGATAGATATATCTATCTCTTTTATCTTTTAAGCTTTCATAGTAAGCTTTTTCTGATTTAGTCCAAGGTGATAGTTTATTTGAGCTTGCTTTATAGCTAATATCTAGCCATGGTTTAAATGAAAGATAGTCTGTTTGACCTAGAGAATTTGGTTTAGGGTTATAGTATAG
>NZ_POYR01000156.1:0-476 GCF_002912425.1 Campylobacter concisus | reverse complement strand
ATCCTAACAAGAGCGGTATCCCTTTGAACTGTAATTCGGACCGTCCTATCAGCTCATTGCGCGAGGATGTAGACTGTGTAAGCGATGTATTCAGTAATGCGGGATATGACTGTGCCTATTTCGGTAAACTGCATGCTGACTTCCCGACTCCCAATGACCCCCAGCGTCCGGGAAAATACGTAGAAGACCGTGTACCCGCATGGGACGCTTATACACCGAAGGACCGTCGTCATGGATTTAACTATTGGTACGCTTACGGAACATTCGATGAGCATAAGAATCCGCATTATTGGGACACAGACGGTAAACGGCATGATCCGCGTGAATGGTCTCCGCTGCATGAGTCGGGTAAGGTTGTTTCTTATCTGAAGAATGAGGGAAATGTACGCGACCCGAAGAAACCGTTCTTTATAATGGTAGGTATGAATCCGCCGCATAGCCCTTATCGCTCATTGGACGACTGCATGGAGCAGGAC
>NZ_POYR01000155.1:0-9131 GCF_002912425.1 Campylobacter concisus | reverse complement strand
TTCTATAAATTTTTAAAAAATTCCATTCATTTTCAAATGCATACTAAAATTACAATGATTAAAATTTTCAGATCTATTTAATTAGAATTTAAATTTTTATGGATATAATTTCGCAATCAATAAAATTTATTATTAAGGAGAAAATATGTTAGTAACAAAAAAAGCACCTGACTTTACAGCTGCAGCAGTTTTAGGAAACAATCAAATTGTAAATGATTTCAACCTTTACAAAAACATCGGCGAAAAGGGCGCTGTTGTCTTCTTCTACCCAATGGACTTTACATTCGTTTGCCCAAGCGAGATCATCGCGTTTGATAAAAGATATGACGAGTTCAAGTCACGCGGTATCGAAGTTATTGCAGTTTCTTGCGACAACCAGTTCTCACACTTTGCATGGAAAGAGACTCCAGTAAACAAAGGCGGTATCGGCAAAGTTCGCTTCCCGATCGTAGCTGACATGACAAAATCAATCGCTCGCGGCTTTGACGTACTTCTAGAAGACGCTGGCGTAGCACTTCGCGGATCATTCCTACTTGACAAAGATGGCACAGTTCGCCACGCAGTTATAAACGACCTACCACTTGGCAGAAACATCGACGAGATGATCAGAATGGTAGATACTATGCTATTTACAAACGAGCACGGCGAAGTTTGCCCAGCTGGCTGGCACAAAGGTGACGCTGGTATGAAACCAAGCACTGAAGGTGTTGCTGACTACCTTTCACACAACGAAAGCAAACTATAATTATTCAAATTTCTAGGCAGCTTTGCCTAGAAATTTCCTCTCTACACAAATTTAAATATTTTTTTAATATAACTTTATATATGATAGCGATGTTTTAATAAATAACCTTTTTTGGAGACCCCATGGAGTTTAAGGGCAGGCAAGAACTTGTCGAAAATTGCGAGGATTGCATACTTGGTTTAAGAGCTAAATTTATAGATGAGGGTATCAAATTTTGCAGACAATTAACCCTTGTGGTGCCACACGAGCAGATGAAAATTTGCCTTGAGAGTATCTTTGACGCGCTACTCATCCAAAAACCAAATGCCACACAAATTCGCGACGACTTAAACAGCCTAATACCAAAACTAAACGCAAAAGACGAGCTGATAAATTTCTTGCTCTTAAATTTGACACTAAATTTTAGTCATGCCTGCGACGATGCAGTCTATGTGGGCTACTTTGTAAATGCCGTCTCAAGGTTGAAAGAAATTTTATATAACGCTGAAAATCATCAAGAGACCACAGTAAAAGAGATGATCGATACTGGCTCATTTTTCTACGAAGATCCGATCAACACATTTACACGCATGAAAAACGCCAAGGTCCGCCCTGAATTTTTAAATTTATACGACGGACTAAATATAAAATACGAAGCCGAAATTTTAGAGGTTAAAGAAGATAGCGTCGTTTTTCGCGTAGATATGATGCAAATTTTAGCCATGAAGCAAGATGGCAAGGGCTTTATCCTGCCAAATAGCTTCTTCTCAAAGCAACTTCGCGCCGACATCATCGACTACAATATCGCCGATAAAAGCGTCACTCTTTCAAATTTCTCGCGCACAGCGACCATGCATGCAAACAAAAGAAAATTCCAGCGCGTCTTACCAAACCGCTTTACCAAAATTTCTCTAAAAGGAGAGCAAGGCGAGCTTGTTGGCAGCCTTTATGACATCTCAGAGGGCGGCATAAGTATATTGAGCTCACAAGCTACAAATTTTAAAGACGGCGAAGAGTTAGAGGCAAATTTTGACATCTTGCTCTCACCAGATGAAGTAAAAAATGTCTCTTTAAAGCTAAAACTTGTCACCGAGCTAGCATACAAGGGCTACATCAGATACTGCATGCAGCTAGTTGATGATGATAAAACGATAAAAGACTTCACGCAAAAGCGCGTCAAAGAGACGCTTGACGAGCTTCGCTCACGCATAAATTTATACGAATAAGGCAATTAGTGAAAACCATACAAGAAAATTTAAAACTTTTTTACATCGGACTAAAAGATAAAGAGCCATTTTTTTATAAAAACAAGGACCTAACCACCCATGCAGCAATCATTGGTATGACTGGTAGTGGCAAAACGGGCCTTGGTATCACGCTTTTAGAAGAGGCCTGCATAGACAACATCCCCTCTATCATCATCGATCCAAAGGGCGACATCACAAATTTAGCCCTCACCTTTCCGCAGATGAGGCCGGAGGATTTTTTACCATACGTCGATGAAGCAGAAGCGGCAAACAAAGGTCAAAGCGTAGAGGAATTTGCCGCCTCTCAGGCCGAGCTTTGGAGAAACGGCATAGAGTCTAGCTTTCAAGACCTTGAGCGCGTAAAAATTTTAAAAGATAGCGCTAGCTTTAACATCTACACACCAAAAAGCTCATCTGGCATAGGCGTGGCGCTACTTAGCGACTTTGCTTGTCCTAATATTAGTGACGAGGAAATTTTTAGCAACTATATAAATTCGCTAGCAGCCTCGGTGTTATCGCTTATTGGCATGAGTTCTGAGGATATGAGCTCAAAAGAACAGCTGCTAATATCCACTATATTTGAGAGCAAATTTAAAGAGCAAAAAGACGTCAGCATCGAAGAGCTCATAAATTTCATAGCAAATCCGCCGTTTAAAAAGATAGGCGTTTTTGACGTGGATACCTTCTATCCAAGCAGTGAGCGCCTAAAGCTTGCCATGAAGATAAACGCACTCATCGCAAGTCCAAGCTTTAAGGGCTGGACGCAGGGCGTTAGACTTGAAATTTCAAAGATGCTTTTTGACGAAAACGGCAAAGCAAAGTGCAACATCTTTACGATCTCACACCTAAATGACGCTGAGAGGATGTTTTTTGTCACCCTTTTACTAAACGAGATCATCGCGTGGATGCGTGGCACAGAGGGCACTAGCTCACTTAGAGCGATCCTATATATGGATGAAATTTTTGGCTTTTTTCCGCCAAACGCAAATCCTCCGTCAAAAACGCCTATGCTCACGCTCTTAAAACAGGCTCGTGCATTTGGTCTTGGCTGCGTTTTAAGCACGCAAAACCCAGTCGATCTTGACTACAAAGGCCTTAGCAACATCGGCACTTGGTTCATCGGCCGCCTCCAAACAGCGCAGGACAAAGCCCGCGTGATCGACGGCCTAAGCGGCATAGCAGGCTCAAGCTTAGACAAAGCCTCGCTTGAGAGCCTCATATCAAATTTAGCCAAAAGAAATTTCTTACTCAAAAATATAAACGAGGACGGCCTAAACGTCATCTCCACACGCTGGGCACTTAGCTATCTAAAAGGCCCGCTCAGCCGCGAGCAAATTTCAAATTTGATGAAAGATAAAAAAGAAAATTTAAGCACCCAAAATGTAGATAAAAGCGAGATGAAATTTAGCGCAAAACCTATCATATCAAGTGCAATCACGCAGCTTTATGCTAACTCAAAAAACCTCACACCAAATTTACTAGCAAGCGCAAAAGTGAGAATTTATGACGCTAAAAAGGGCATAGACAGCGTTTGTGAGGTGAGCTATCTTTACGAGCTTAGTGAAAACGACAAAGAGCCAAACTGGAGCGAGGCTAGCGAAGGCATGCACGTTGATGCGAGCGAAAATGAGCCAAGCGGCGCAAGCTTTGCTACTGTGCCAAATTTCATAACGAGTGCTAAAAATTTTGACGCTTTAGAGAAAGATTTTAAAGAGTTTTTGTATAGAAATTTCAAATTTAACACCTTTGAAGCGATGGGAATTTACTCAAAAGAAAACGAGTCAAAAGAGGAGTTTTTCATAAGACTTCAAGATAAGTGCAATGAAATTTTAGAGGAGCAAACCGCAAAGCTCACGGCTAAATTTGAAAAAGAGCAAAAAAGCTTGCAAGATAAGCTAAACAAAGCCCTTGCAAAGCTTGATAAAGAGCAAAAAGAGATGACCACAAGCGGCCTTGATGCTGCTATAAATATAGGCGCAAGCATATTTGGAGCGATATTTGGTAACAAGCTCTTATCTCGCCAAAACGCCGGCAAGATCGCATCAAGTGCAAGAAGCGCAAACAAGGTCTTAAAAGAGCGAAGCGACGTCAAGCTTAGCGAGCAAAGCGTAAATGATATAAATTTGGCCATAAGCGAGCTTGAGGAGAAATTTGCACAAGAGTGCGATGCGCTAAAAGAGGCAAATGATGTTAAAAACATCACGATAAACGAAACGCAAATTTCGCCAAAGAAAAGCGACATCTACGACGAAAAAATCGTGCTTTTGTGGAGATGATTTATAAAAAAATTAGTATTTTTTTAATATCATTTCTCTTTAAATTTAAAAGGTAAAATATGCAAAATTTAATACTTTATGCCGTTAGCTACCTGCTTGGTAGCATCCCATCAGGGCTCATACTAGCAAAAATTTTTGGCCATGTTGATATAAAAAAAGAGGGCAGCAAAAGCATAGGCGCGACAAATGTTTTAAGGGTTTTAAAGCAAACAAACCCAAAACTCGCCAAAAAACTAGCCATTTTAACCGTAGTTTGTGACGTTTTAAAGGGCGTTTTGCCACTCATCATAGCCTCTTTGCTTGGAGCTAGCCAAAGCGTGCTTTGGACGATGGCAGTTTTAAGTGTGGCAGGGCATTGTTTTTCTATATTTTTAGGCTTTCAAGGTGGCAAAGGCGTGGCAACTGGGGCTGGCGTGCTCGCATTTTTCTTACCAGTTGAGATAATAATCGCTCTTGTCGTTTGGTTTTTGGTCGGTAAATTTTTAAAGATAAGCTCTCTAGCCTCGCTATGCGCGTTGATAGCTCTCATCGCATCAAGCTTTATCATTCACCCAGAGCTTGATGAAATTTACACTCACGCACCGATACTTATCATCGCATTTTTGGTAGTTTATAAGCACATACCAAATATCGTTCGCCTGCTTTCAGGCAAGGAGCAAAAAGTCGTATGAAAAGCGAAATAACAACGATCATTAAGGATTATAAATTTCAAACCGTCATCGGAATGTTTGACTTTGAGCGAGTTGCAAAGCAAGAGGTAAAAGTAAGCTTAGAATTTCGCTCAACTAGCTTGATTGATTATGTCTTGGTGGCTGATTTTATAAAAGAATTTTACAATGAGATGAAATTTCAAAGCGTAGAAGAGTCACTAGAAGCAACCTGCAAAGCGCTAAAAGAGAGGTTTAGCTCGCTTACTAGTTTGGATATGGAGATTTTAAAAACCGAGATTTTACCAAATGCAATTGTCGGTGCAAAAATCAGCACTGTTTTTTAAAAATTTATTAAAGTATCTTGAAATATTTCTTAATTTATGATACAATCGACCATAAATTTTAGTTTAAGGAAAAGAAATGCGTATTTTAATAGTAGAAGACGAAGTAACGCTAAATAAGACGATTGCTGAGGGGTTGCAAGAGTTTGGTTATCAGACAGATAGCTCTGAAAATTTCAAAGACGCTGAGTACTACATCGGCATCAGAAACTACGACTTAGTTTTGACTGACTGGATGCTTCAAGATGGTGACGGCGTTGATCTTATAAACATCATAAAACATAAATCTCCACGCACTTCAGTTGTAGTTCTTTCTGCAAAAGACGACAAAGAGAGCGAGATAAAAGCACTTAGAGCTGGCGCTGATGACTACATCAAAAAACCATTTGATTTTGACATTTTAGTAGCTAGACTAGAGGCTAGACTACGCTTTGGTGGCACAAATATCATCAAGATAGACGAGCTTATCATCAACCCTGACGAAGAGAAGATCACTTATCTTGGCCGCGACATCGAGCTAAAAGGTAAGCCATTTGAGGTATTAACTCACCTTGCAAGACACTCAGATCAGATCGTATCTAAAGAGCAACTACTTGACGCTATCTGGGAAGAGCCAGAGCTTGTAACTCCAAACGTTATCGAGGTTGCTATCAACCAAATCCGCCAAAAAATGGACAAACCGCTAAATATTTCGACAATAGAAACTGTTAGAAGACGCGGATATAGATTTTGCTTTCCCAAAAAAGCTTAAGAAATAGATTTATACTGCAATTAGCATCTGGTGCGATGATGCTAATTGCCGTTGTTTCGGTGATGCTCTATCACTACATAAGAGTCACCGTTTTTCAAAGCGTAGTTAGTGAGTTAAACCAGCAAGCCACAGCTTATAAAAACAATCCACAAAATTTCAATCCTAACAATCTAAAAACTTTTACTATAGAAATCCCAAACAAAACTCTAGCCACTATAAAAGCAGGCGAGCTTAAAGGCGAAAAACCCTACCTCGTGATGCAAAAGATAAAAGATAAGAGCACAACCACGCTAACAATAAGGCTAGATGATAGTAACTACTTAGTCCTAGAGAAAGAGACGACGCTTCAAAGCCAGATAGTAGAAGAAATTTTTATAGATATTATAATCGTAAATGTCACAGCGATACTTTTGGTGCTATTTTACGCACTATTTTTATCAAGAATGCTTTTAATACCTATAAAAATTTTAAGTCACAAGCTTACAAATTTAGATGAGAAATTTCTAAAAGAGATCGATATCAAAAGCTTGCCAGACGAGTTTTTACCACTTGGCAATAGCATAAATAGGCTGATCTCTCGCATACAAACTTTCGTTTTATACCAAAAAGAGCTCTTTGTAGGCGTTGCTCACGAGCTAAAGACGCCGCTTGCCGTTATGAAAACCAAAAACGAAGTGACACTTTTAAAACCAAGAGATAGCGAAAAATATATAGAAGCGCTAAAATCAAACAACGAAGCGATCAACGGCATGAATGCGATGATAGGCTCAGTCCTTGAGATAGGCCGTCAAGAGGGTGCGCAGTTTGAAGAGCCAGTAAATACCGACGTGATCGCATTTTTGAAAAAACTAGGCAAAAACTACGAGGTGCTCGCAAAAGGTGAAGAAAAAAATCTCGTACTCGATCTAAAACCTGAAATTTTTAACCTAAACATCCAAACCAGCCTACTGACTCACATAGTGCAAAATTTCGTCCAAAATGCTATCAAATTTTCTCCAAAAAATAGCACGGTTACGATTAGCTCGAAGCTTGAAAAGAGCAAATTTATCATCGAAGTAACCGATGAAGGCGTGGGCATAGATGAGAGCAAGGACTTGTTTGCTCCATTTAAAAGATACGGCAACAAAGGCGGTGCTGGACTTGGACTATTTCTCGCAAAAGGTGCAGCACAGGCACTTGGCGCTGAGATATCTATCAAAAATAGAGAGGGTGCAAACGGAGCAGTTGCAAGCCTCGTTTTAAATTTAAAAGGATAAAAAATGGCAAAGAGAACCGCAGTGATCGATCTTGGCTCAAATTCTATGCGTATGGCAATATTTGAGCGCACATCACGCTTAGCATTTTTTATACTAGCTGAATACAAAACCAAAGTGCGACTAGGCGAAGGTGGATACGGCTCAAACAACGAAATTTCAGAAGCTTCAATGCAAAAAGCCATCAAAGCTTTTAGTGAATTTGATAACATTATAAAAAGCTACAAATGCTCCAAAGTCCTATGTGTCGGCACTTCAGCGCTTAGAGATGCTCCAAACTCAGGCGTTTTGATCTCTCTTTTAAGAAAAAAACTTGGCATAAATTTAAAAGTTATTGACGGCAAGGAGGAGGCCACTTTTGGAGCGATAGCAGCTAAAAATTTGCTTCATAATCTAGCTGAATGTGTCACTATCGACATCGGCGGAGGATCAACTGAGCTTGCTAGGATAAGCAACGGCAAGATAGTCGATGTCCTCTCGCTTAATATAGGCACAGTGAGGCTAAAAGAGCTATTTTTTGATAAGAAAAATTTAAACAAACTACCTAAATTTCTGTCGCAGATCACGGCGCAGATAGATGAGCGATTTAAGTGTCCGAATTTAATAGCGATCGGCGGCTCTTTAAGAGCGATCTCATCAGCCATAATGAGCAAAAATTTATATCCGCTCTCGTCGCTACATGGCTTTTGCTACAAGCTTAGCGACGAGCAAGCCTACATCGAGAGCATCGCAAACGTTAGCGTGCTTGAACTAAATAAATTTCCTATAAAAAAAGATAGATATGACACCATCAGAGAGGGCGCGCATATATTTTTAGCCCTTGCCAAGGCGCTAAATGCCAAAAACGTCATCACAAGTGGCGTTGGCGTAAGAGAAGGGGTCTTTTTAAAAGACTTTTTGCGTCCAATTCTTAAATTTCCAGAAAATTTTAACCCAAGCGTCAAAAGCCTGCAAGATCGCTTCATCCTCTCTTGTAATAAAGCCGTAGCAAGATACGCAAAGGATATTTTTGTGGCGCTTAAAAAGCTTCATGGACTAAATGAGAGCTATCTTGAGACGCTACTAATTGCCGCAAAACTTCACAATGTCGGTCAAGAGATAGGCTTTTACGGCGATCACAAAAACTCAGCCTATATCATACTAAATGCCCTAAACTACGGCTTTTCACACGAGCAAAAGGCGCTAATAGCCGCGGTAATTGGCACAAATGGCAAGAAAAATATTTATGAGTTTGAAAAGTATAAAAATTTATTACCAAAGGCTGAGTGTGTAAGGTGGCTAAGCTTCATCCTTGCGCTAGCCAAGGCACTTGATATAACCTGCGAGAAGCTAAATTTAAGCTTTGAGTTTAGCGGCCACACGCTAAAAATAGAGGGCGCAAAAGAATTTGCCATGGCAAAAGAAGAGATAAAAAAGATCGCAAAACCTGAAATTTTTGCCATTTCGTTTGTGTAAATCAAAAAGCTAGCGATCAAATTTATAAATTTATTTTCTAAAAATAAAAAAAAAAGGGGGGGGGTAAAGGCTTCTATTTTACTTTGTAGGCTCGCAATGCAAGTCAGATACGAAGTCCCCCCAATCTTTTTATCCTTCAGCACACATTCAAAGTATGCAATAGTGCCAAAGTGCCATGTTCTTAGTGTGAAACAAATTTTAAAATTTCATGAACGAGTAATTTCGGCTCTAAAATTTGAGCTAAGCTGTAAGCGAAGCCAAATTTTAGTAGTCAATTCTTGCGAGTGAATGGAATTTTAAAATTTACAAAATAGCAAATTTCTCTTTTAAAAATACGGACTTCAAATTTAAAAACTCTTTGATCCAAAAGAAAGACAAAGGGGACTTAAATTACGAAGCCGTCCCCTTATCCCCCTTTTTAAATCCCCCAAACC
>NZ_POYR01000154.1:0-440 GCF_002912425.1 Campylobacter concisus | reverse complement strand
GCAATTGGCTTTGCCCACGCCCACCGGATTTCCTTCAAAGTCTATGATACGCACAATGTCGTCCTTTTCAAATTCGCCCCGCACATCAATGATGCCTATGGGAAGAATACTGACAGCCTTGTCGGAAGTAAGTACCTGTGTGGCGCAATCGTTGATGTGCAACTCTCCTTTGGCAAAACCCTCGCTGTGAGCTATCCACTTTTTTACACTGGACACAGGCTGGGGAGAGGGAATGAAGCGGGTGTATTTCAATGAGGAATGAGGAATGAAGAATGAAGAATTGTGCTGTGCTGTCATATCGGATGAAGGTTCTTCATCTTTCATTCTTGATTCCTCATTTCTCAGGATATTGACAAGGATATTGTCACGTTTGCCGTTGGCGATGATAACTGTAATTCCTTCATCAGCCACCTTACGGGCAATATTGGTCTTGGTAAGCA
>NZ_POYR01000153.1:0-6408 GCF_002912425.1 Campylobacter concisus | reverse complement strand
TTTTTATTATATAAAGTAAAAATTAGCTATAAAAATATATATTTTAATATAAATTTAATAATTATAGTTATATTATTTTTCTCAGATAAGCATGCTTGTAGTTGAAAATTTACAAATTGGGAGCTCAAAATGGAATTTCTAATTTTGACGCTATTTCTGATTAGTGGGCTTATCTTATACATAAAGCCACAAATGAAGAAAATAGCAACGTCCTGTATGGCTTTGGGGTGCGTAATACTAGTTGCACTAGAATTTTACGTAAATTTATGGGTAGTCTTGCCAATAGGCAACTTTTAGGAGGGCAAGATGCAAACGAAACAAAATGAAATCCCAGCAAACGAACAAGGCTTTTTCAACCTTATGTCACTAGCCATCACTGCTCTTGTGGCACTTCCAGTTGGTATCGCCTGCTTAGTACTTGGCTTTGGGCTAGGTGATAACCCTTGCGTAATGTGCTGGGCCGAGAGGATCACGATGATAGCTATTAGCCTAATAGCGCTTTTCATCATCAGGTACGGACTAAAGCCTGGCTATCTGGCAGCACTTTTACTAATGGCTTGCTGGGGCATATTTAACGGCTTTATCCACTACAGCCTAGATGGAACATTTGGCGGCTATCTTGACATCAAACAAGGTTTTGGCCTTGAAATTTTAGGTGCCCACACTCAGTTTTGGGTTATGGTTGTTGATTTTTGTGTGATCATATTTTTGGCTTTTATATTTTTGTTTAGCAAAAATTTGGGCCTTATAATGCAAAAAAGCTCAAATGGCGAATATGGCGACTTTCTAAGCTACTTGCCGCTTGGCAAATTTGCAAATTTAGTCTTTATCGTGATCATACTTGCAAACTGCGTTCAAGCCTTTATAGCTTCTGGTCCACCACCATATCTAGGATCTAGCACACCACCAAGGATGAGTATCGATCCTTCAAAATGGTTCTGGGAGAAAGACCACTGGGATAGCTCGCTTGATTTTAGATTTGACTGGAACCCTGAGCTTCCAGACCTAGCAAAGTAAGGAGTCAAAGATGAAAAAGCTAATATTTTTTGTCGCATTGGCAAGCCTTGCTTTTGGGTTTAACTTTGACATGGATAGTAAAAAAGGAGCGATCCAAAACGTAAAGGAGCTAGGCCTTAAAGATACGCTCACTCTAAATTTGCAAAATGATAATGCAATAACTGGAGCCGACTACGATGAGAGCAAAAAGCACTTTGCCATTGTCTCAAACGACAATGAATTTTACATCGCAGATGAAAATTTAAAGCCACTAAGTTATGCTAAACATGACCGCCATTTTATAATGGAAATGGAAGCAACAGTTGGAGCTACTTGGTATAAAAAAGAGCTTGGCATGATAAGTTATAACAAAACTTTTGTATTTTATGAGCCAGCTAGCAACCTTAGTAAAGATGAGCAAAATAGCCAGTGGAGGCACCTATTAGCTGGATATGACGCGTGGAAGCTAAACGACCTTGGTAACAAGGGTAGATTTTCTACCATTAGATCAAAACAGCAGTACATCTTAGGATGGGACTACTTAGAAAGCGAGAATAAATTTTTCACAGCTAGCGTACCAAATGACGTTAGAGACTACTGGAGTGTGGCTATATTTGATGGTGACGACAAGATGATCTTAGAAGAATTTATGCCAAAAGCTGGAGCAAATTTAGAGCTAAAAGAGGGTAGAAATTTAAACAACTACTACATTACCGGCATCGACGTAGAGCCTGATGCGCTCTATCTTTTAAGCAAAAATTTCTCAACTATTTTAAAGTTAAATTTGACCACCAAAGAGATAGACGAGGCATTTAGTTTTAGTGGGGTAAATAACCCAAGAGCATTAGCGATCAAAGATAATAAATTTTACATCTTCTCACGAGAAGGCAAAGAGAATAAAGTTTTTATCTTTGAGATGAAATAGCCATCAAATTTAAGGAGAAAACATGCAAAGACGTTCTTTCCTAAAAGGCACGGGAGCAGCTCTGGCAGCAGCTGGAACAGCTCCTAGCCTATTTGGTATGGAGCAATTTGAGGTGGATTTTAACCCAAAATCCTATAAGAACGAGGAAAATGTAGAGTACCACTACCTAACCTGTCCTAGAAACTGCCGTGATGCCTGTTCGATGATCGCTGAGATCAAAGACGGCAAAATGGTAAGCATAAAAGGCGATCCAAAACACCCTCTAACGCAAGGCACAGTCTGCGTCAAGGGCCACACCTATGCCATGCACCTGTATAACGCTGACCGCATCATGCACCCTATGAAAAGAGTCGGTAAAAAAGGCGAGGGAAAATGGGAGAAGATAAGCTGGGATCAAGCCTTAAAAGAGATAGCTGCAAAGCTAACTGAGATAAAAGAGAAATTTGGCGGCGAGGCTTTGACTGAGTTTGTCTACTCTGGCAACGAGGGACATATCTCAAAAACTATCGCACCAGGAAATTTCTTTGAAAAATGTGGAGCCACAAGACTTGTTAGAAACCCTTGTGACTGGCCAAGATACGCGGGTACTCCTAGCGTTATAGGTACCGACTTCTCAAAAGATGCACTTGAGATCGATGAGAGTGATATGTACATTAGCTGGGGATCAAACGAAGCTTACACAGCCGTACACTGGATAAGATTTGCTCACCGTGTTAAAAAAAGAGGCGGAAAGATCATCGTTATAAATACGATAAGAATTCCTCTTGCAAACCAAGCTGATATGTTTATCCAGCTAAAACCATCTAGTGACCCTGCATTTTGTCTAGCGGTCTGCAAATTTTTGATAGAAGAAGATCTATATGATCATGAATTTGTAGAAAAATATACCACTGGCTTTGAAGATCTAGTACACGAGTGCTCACTCTACACCTATGGCGAGCTATCTGAGATGTGCGGAGCAAGTGTGGATCAGATCAAAGTTTTTGCCAGAGAGTACGCTCACGCAAAAGCACCAGCTATCATGCACGGCGACGGCGGACAAAGACACTTTAACGGAGCAAGACTTGTTCGTGCGGTTACATTTTTACCAGTTTTAACTGGCGCCTTGACAAAGCTTGGTGGCGGACTATTTTGGGCGTATGTGCATGTAAAAGGCTGCTTTAATTTCGACAACTGCATGCCAGATCTTTCTCCAAAAGATAAAGATGGCAAAAAGATAGAAAGACAGCAAATAAGCTATATAGAATTTGGCAAAGGCATACAAAAAGAAAATCCAACATATCTTGATAAGCCTATAAACACGGTCATTAGAGCATGCATCAACTACAACTCAAATTTAATGGTAACAGCACCAAATACAAATTTGATCAAAAAGCGTGTAATGGACGATGACTTCTTTTTGGTTGTAATTGATCCTTACGAAACAGATACCTGTGACTATGCTGACTATGTTCTACCTGGTGTTACATTTATGGAGAGTGAGGATATCCAAAACGACCAAATTTCTGGATACGTCTGCTACAACGCTCAAAGTGTAAAACCTCTTGGCGAAGCTAAGACAAATTTAGAGTTCTTCAACGCTCTTGCAAAAGCGATGGGCTATACAGAAGAGTGCTTTAACTGGGATAGTGAAACGGTTTGCAGACGCTTTTTGGATACAGAATTTGCCAAAAAACAAAACATCACCTATGAAAAACTAAAATCAGTCGGCTGGATCAAGCCATTTAGAACGCCTGAAACGATGAAAGATCAGTTCCCATACTACCCTTATGCGCCAAAAGACAAACTAGTATTTGGCACAAAGAGTGGAAAATGCGAGCTTTACTCACGAACCTTTAAAGACGCAGGATATCATCCAGTAATAGACCTTGAAACTGACTGGGACTACTATGAAAAGAGCAATAAATTTGGAAAAGACTATCTTAAGAAATATCCGCTTTATTTCATGACGCCAGGTACTCAGCTCCAAGACAACTCAAACTGGGGAAATATGCCTTATATCTTAAAAAGGGTTATCGTTAAGGGCAATGCTGAGCTATTTATGACACGTGAAGATATGGAAGCACGCGGTATCAAAAACGGAGATACAGTTGAGGCAACAAACGAAAAAGGTACAGCCGTCTTTACAGCAGTCGAGACAAATCAAATGAACCCAGGCATAGTCTATGCGTGGAACAACATCTGGGTAAAAGTGACAAAATCAAGAACTGGAGCAAACATACTTTGCTCTGATGGCGTTAGTGATCTAGGAAATGGCTCAACTTATACAGCTAGCTTTTGTGAAGTAAAAAAAGCAGCTAAACAAGAGATGTAAAGGGGTCTAAGATGAAAAGAAAACAAGGATTTTTATTTGATTATAACTTTTGTATAGGCTGCAAGGCTTGTGAAATTTCATGTCAAGTCTATCACAACCAAGATCCAGATATAAACTGGAGACATGTTGATGGTCTTATGATACATGAAGATGGCATAGAAAAAGAGATATTTATAACTCACTCTTGCCACCACTGCGATGAGCCAGCCTGTATGGATGTCTGCCCAGTTGGGGCTTATATCAAGCTAGAAAATGGAGTCGTACAGCCACTTCATGATAAGTGCATAGGCTGTGGATACTGCTTGTTGGCTTGCCCTTACGGCTCTATCACAAAAGGCAAAGACGGTAAAGCTCAAAAGTGCAATCTCTGCGCTGAAAAACTTGAGCGCGGTGAAGAGCCAGCTTGTGTAGCAGGCTGTCCGTGTGGAGTACTAAAACTAGTTGATAGCAACGTCAGCGACAGTGCTGGTATGCAAAAAGAGATGCCAGGCTTTAAACACTTCTTTACCAAGCCAAATATCCGCTTTTATCCAAGAATGAAGCGAAATGAATTCATACATTAAAGAGTAAAAGATGGATAAGGTCAAAGAAAAGCTTAGCGTTAGCCTTAGTGTTGAAGACTTTTTAAGGCGATTTTTCTTAGTAGAGCTTAGAGAGCAAAATTTAGATGAGCTCATAAGCCTAAGCTTTAATTTTAGTGATAAATTTAAAAATCACAACTTCATACTTTGGCTAAATAAGTGCAAAGATGATCTAAATTTGCTAGACGAGCTAAGATATGAATTTAATAGGCTATTTGTAGGGCCAAGACACCCAAAAGCTGAGCCATATGAGTCGGTTTATTTTGATTATAAAACGATGTTTGGCGAGAAGACTATACAAGTGCGTGGCTTTTATGAGAGCTCTGGGCTAAAACTTAGTAAAGAGCAGTTTGATAAATTTCCAGATGACTTCATCGGATACGAGCTGCAATACCTTTACTTTCTAAGTTTTAATGCCTTACAAACAGACGAAAAAGAGAAAATGGATGAAATTTTACATAAAAAATATGACTTCATCCGCACTCATCCGTTTGAGTGGTTTTATAAATTTAGCTCTCGCTGTAAGGAAGCTACAAATTTAGAAGCTTATGTGAGCTTTGCTGATTTTTTAAATTTATATCTTGAAAACGAGATAGAGCAGTCAAGAGCTCTTCTAACTTTTAAGAGTTAAAGGATAGATAATGGAACAAACAACTTGGGGATGGCTCATAGTCATATATCTCTTTTTAGGTGGTTTAGGTGCTGGGGCGTTTTTGTGCTCGGCTTTAGCCTACAAAGGCTTTTTGGGCAAGCTCGATGAGAAATTTTATAAATTTGGATTTTTGCTAGCGCCAATAGCGGTTATAGTTGGAACTGCACTTTTGCTATTTGACCTAGCACCAAGCGCAGCGATCAATCCAGCTAAGATCATAGGTCTTTACACAAGACCAGTTTCTATAATGAGTATCGGCACATATCTTCTAACATTTTTCATAATAGTTAGCGTGCTCGTGCTTTTACAAGTTAAAAAAGGCGCTAAAATTTGCGATATGATGCTTAGCTTTGGCTCACTGCTAGCGCTTGGAGTGATGGGTTATACTGGACTACTTTTATATGTAGTAAAAGCGATCCCACTTTGGGCAAGCATATGGCTACCGATACTATTTACTATCTCAGCCATATCAACAGGCCTTAGCGCAAACGCTATATCTGTGCTAAGTGGTGGTGGCGTTTTGAGCCATGAGTCACATAAATTTCACACTATTTTGGTGGCACTTGAAATTTTTGCCCTATTAATGCTATTTGCAAGCGTTAGAAACGAAGCTGCTGGCATGGCTAGCATAACTAAAATAGTATCAGGCTCTCTAGCGCCGATGTTTTGGATAGGTTTTATAGTGCTTGGTCTTGCACTGCCGTTAATTGGTGGCAGTAAATTTATGCTACAAAGATGTGGCGTAACAAAAGACGGAGCAGTATGCGGATGTAGCGAAGGCGTTAAAAGCTGTGTATATAATGAATATGGTGTTTTAATCGGCGGTTTTTGCCTAAGAGCATTTATCGTTCTTGGAGCAATTTATATATTTTAATAAACTTTCTCCCTTTAAAAACTAGGCCGGATATAATCCGACCTAGCTATCTAATCATTTC
This sequence comes from Campylobacter concisus, assembly GCF_002912425.1. Lineage (GTDB taxonomy): Bacteria > Campylobacterota > Campylobacteria > Campylobacterales > Campylobacteraceae > Campylobacter_A > Campylobacter_A concisus_AH. The sequence goes on along the minus strand of NZ_POYR01000153.1, from coordinate 5 downwards.
TCGCC
>NZ_POYR01000152.1:0-17515 GCF_002912425.1 Campylobacter concisus | reverse complement strand
ACTTTGACATAAAACAATGATAATATCTGGCTCATCTTGCTACAATCCCCACAAAATAAGACCTTAGCTATACATATTTTATAAATTTATCCGATATGGCTTAGACTAAAACAAGGAAAGATATGAAAGAAAAAAAGCTGATCATAAAAGACATTCAGGGTGAAATTTACGTCATAAGCCAAGACGGAAGCATAAAAATGCTAAAAGATGGCGATGAAATTTACGCTGGTGAGAAAATTTTTACTAAAAATTTAGATGCCAAGATCACTTTAGAAGATGGCGAGCAGGTAAATTTAAGCGCTCATCAAAGCATAAATTTAGATGAAATTTTAAAAATTTCAGCAAAACCAGCAGAAGAAAAAGGCGAGAGCGAGCACGGATACGGATCATCGGCAAGCGAGGGCATATCTCTAAGCGCGGCGAGCTTTGTCACAAGCGGACATAGCGCAAATATCCATCAAATTTACAACCAACACAGATCTTTAGAGCCAAACGTAAGTAGTACCCAGTTAGCCCAGCTAAAAAGCGTCTCAGGTGCCTCTAGCACGCTGGTAGAAAAAAGCGGCGGCGCTGCAGAACCAAAAGAAGAGCCATTTATAGATACCATAAATGTGTTAAGCGTCACAAACAGAGGACTGGACGCAGATATCTGGCTTTATGACTCAGCTAGAAATGATGGACGAGGGCTTGATTATTATGATATAGAGCATAATAGCAAAAGCATACTAAAAGAGTGGAGTGTAAGCCATCACGTAAGTGCGACAAGTACTTTTAATGACCTATATTACTATAGTGGGCAACAGGCTGATCCTGGATATTTCGACGCATCAGATTCAGCTAAAGCTAGCAGACTACGCGACCGTACTCCGACAGCTATGGAGCTCGCTAAGATAGGCAGAGCTTCAAATGCAGACTATGCCAATGATAGACTAAGCGAAAATATGACCAGCCCCTTCAAGCCACACAATTTAAACGGACACTATAAACTATATGATTCCAAGATAACAGCAGATGGAGTAATGGTCAGCATGGATGGCTGGATATTTATAAAAAATCGTAGTGATATTAACAATTTTTATTATGATGCAAAGCCTGAAAGGCAAAGTATTAAGTTTGAATTTGATGGTAGAGAAATTTCATGGCAGCCATTTGGATCGGCAAGTAAAAATGGCGGCAGAGATGAAGGCAATGCCTCACAAGGCGTAAGCACAAGTAGCCTAAATTTAACAGAAGACTACGGCTTTTATAAAGTACGTATAGAAGTATCTGATGATAGATATAGTTATAATTTTACAGCATTCTCTGGCATCAGCCCTACTAATAAAATTATTTCAGATGACCCTAACATAAAACTAGTCAGCAACGCCTATATGGAGGCTCTTGCTCAAAAAGGCCTTGTAACAAAAGAGAGCGATACATTTTATAAGGCAAAAGAAACAAATGGTGTGAGATTTGGCGATAATGCAAGCGATTTTGATGAGCCTTATAAGCTAAAATTTGAAGGTACAAAAGACGTTGGTAGTAATGATGATGACAAATTTATCTTTAACTCACACGATATCGACGCAAAAGGTGGCATAGATACGCTAGTTTTTACCCAAAACGTAGATCTAACAAAGATAAGTGAGCTAGATAAGCGCCTTGAGAGCTTTGAGCGCATCAAGCTTGATCACACAAAGGCAGTAAAGCTAACGCTAAATGGGCAAAACATAAGCGACATGATAGACTCCAACCCTACCGAGGGCCCTGATGGCTTAGAGAGCCTAAATACCATCCTTAAAATTTCAGGTGACAGCGACGACGTGGTGCAGCTAGTTGGAAATTTCGTAAAGGCCACAAATGGCGAAGTAGCCACGCTAAATACAAAGCATAGCGTAATCGGAGCTAATTATAATGAGCTCAAAGTAGAGCCAAGTGGCGAAGCGGTCAATCAAGTCTATAAAGGCGAAAACAACGCTGGACAGACATTTTTCGTAGAAATAGATAAAAACGTGCATGTCGAGGTGATGTAGTACAAACTATATAAATTTTAAGAGATTTTCCGATACTACAATACACACATTTTACAGGGATGAAAAAATGCCAAATTTTGACGCCATAAGGATCGGCGTTATCAAAAAGATCAAGGGTGAAGCCATCGCCATAAGCAGGGACGGCACTATGAGGGTGCTACACAAAGGCGATGAAATTTACCTTGGTGACGATATAAAAACGAGCGAAAACTCGAACCTTACCATTGTTTTTGATGACGGCGAAAAGGCTTATGTCGGCTTTAGCTCGGTATTTCACACGGTAAATGTCTTTGCTGAGCATAAAGGCGAGCTAGTTATCCCAAAAAATGCAAACATCCTTGAAAATCATAAAGAATACGCAAATGATGATGATCAAATCTCCCATCAAGAGCTATCTTCTCACGGCTCATCACCGCACTATTTCGCCTCTGCTAGCAGTGGTGGTATCAAATTTGAACTAGGTGGTCACTACTCAAATATCTACGACTTTTACACTGGTTTGCGCGCTCTTGAAGCTAGGCATGACGAGGTCAAATGGCCATTTGGCGAAGCTAAGATCGGCGGGGTCTCTTACGCTGGATTTGGCGCGCAAAACCTAAATTTTACACCTCCAGAGCCAAACATCGTGCTAAATTTTAACCTCACAAGCGACACTGGTGAGAAAAAAGGCTTTTTAGGAGGAGCTCAGCTAAACTCACTACCAAAGACTCCTGATGGTAAAAAGATCATCACAAGCATAGGCATTGATATCCCAGACGTTGCTAAAAATGGCGACATCATCACGATAAAGACAAACATGAAAGGTGGTGGCAAAACTAGCAACTACAAAGTAAATACGATAACAAACGAGCTAATCCCAGTTGATAGCACCGGCATGCCCACTGGAGCGCCTCCTATACCTATCGTAAATGGCAAAGCAGAGATCACTGGGGTTGAAATTTTAAACCATGGCAAAACAACCGTGACAAGCTCATACACCAGTGGTGGCAAGACATTTACCGCGCCGCCAACTACTTATGAGTTAAATGACACACCAGCCATCTCAAAAGTGACAGCCACGCTTGATATTGATAAGAATGGCGACGGCGTGATAGATGCGACTGAGCTAGGATATGGCAGCGGCACGCAAACTAGCGGCATGAAATTTGTAGTGCCTGACGAGCTTAGCACTGGAGATAAGATCACATTTAAGCTAAATGAGCCGGGCAAGCCGCCAGTTGAGAAGAAATTTACGCTAGATAAAGAAAATGGCACAGCCACTGACGAGGACGGCAACACCTATACATTTACGACCGATGAAAATGGCGCAGTTAGCTTTAGCGTGCCAAATATCGCAAACATAACAGCAGGAAGCAGCATAGAAACTGGCGTAGTTGATAAATTTGGCAATGTCTCAACCACAAGCACTACGCCAAGCAGCAGTGTAAGTGACACTGTAAAAGTGACGCTAACAGCTGATAAAAATGGCGATGGGCTGATAAGTAGCGACGAGATAGGAGACGGCACTTCAAAGGTTGAGATAAATTTACCTCGCACCATAAAGCCAAAAGAGAGCGTCACTATAAACATAGGCGGCTCGCCAAAAGAATTTGTCGTAAGCGATGATGGCACAAGCGTCTATGATAAAAATAACCCAAGCGTAGTAGTGCCAATAGTTAATGGTAAATTTGAAGTGCCAGGCGTAAGCGTGCCAGTGACACCTGGCTCAAGTGTATCTATAAACACAACGGTTAATGACGAGCATGGCACGCCAAAACCAAATGGCGCAAGCAACCAAACCACCCCAAGCGTCGTAGTAGCTCCACCTGTAAAATCAGCCAAGATAAGCTTTGATAGCGACCTAGGGCATAACAATAGAACTCCAGATGGTAAGATAGATACCTCAGAAAACAGATACAATGACGGCGATCCAACAAAAACTGAGGCATCTATAAAAATCCCAAGCGTGATAAAAGAAGGCGATAAGATAGCCATAGATGTCACAAATCCAGACGGCAGCAAAACGCACAAGGTCTACACATACACTAATGGCAAGATAATCGCCCCTGATCACAATGAAGTGCCACTAAATGATGGTAAATTTAAGATCACAGTGCCAATAGAGCATGGCAAAACCACAAGCATAACGACGACCATGATGGACAAGGCTGGCAACAAAGGCGAAAGCGATACAAATGAGATAAAATTTAGCGACAGCCCAGTGGCTAAATTTGTCAAAGACGCTGACGGAGATGGGCTCATAGACGACACCACTGGAGCTATAACGACCTCTGATGTAAAGGTCCATCTCCCAAGTAGCGCAGTGCCAAAAGATGAGCTAAAGATAAGCATCCTAAACCCACTTACAAACAAACAATCAACCGTGAGCTACATCCTAGACGATGATGGCGTGCATATGATAAACAAAAAAGATCCAAGCGATATAAAAGTGATAAGTGACGGCGCTATCACCATACCAGACGTGACGGTAAGTAGCAAGCGCCCTACCCTAGTCGATGCGACCCTTATAAAAGATGATGGTAGCGCCATCTCTGGCACATCAAGTGGCAGGCTATTTGCCTTTGGCGTGCTGGACTACATAGACGACGTAAAGCTTGTTACAAAGATAGATAATGCTGATATCCACTCCGCAAAATACCTAAACGAAGAGGACTACGAGCATATCATCTCAACAAGCCAGTATGAGTCAAATTCGACCCAAAAGATAAACTACAACATCGCTCTTACAAATGACGAACAGCCATACATTAAATTTGGCATAAACAAGCCCGATACCACAAGCGACGGCAAAGGCTACGTGCTAATAGAGATAAAAGATGAAAACGGAAATATAAGTGATAGCTTTATAGCTAAGATCGAAAACAACACCGTTATAGCAGACTTTGAAAAGGGTGGCAAAAAGCTAGATAGAACTCACCACATCATAGACGCCACCTACGTGGGAACTGACGGCGTGCCTCAAAGAGATGATAACCTAACTATCACAGTCGATCTTGACTCAAAGCCTGACAAGCTAATAGAATCTGACTTTGATAATATAAAAAACGGCTCTGGCAACTACGCTATAAATTTTAGCGGTAAAGGCGAAGCTGCAAACAATCCACACGATGAAAAATCAAAAGATGTAGAGGTCATAGACGCTGAGACATCTGAGAAGACGACACTGACACTTGATAGAAATTTAAGCTACTCTGGAAGCTTTAACGTAGCACAAAACACTGGCAGCAAAAACTACATCGTTGAAAGACTAGATGATGCGGGAAATTTAGCCGTTCAAACCGTGACTATGGTGGCAAACAAAGGGCTTGATGTTGATATGTGGTTTTATGATTGTACAAATAAAGAATTTATAAATAAATTTATGTATCCTGGACCATTTTTGCCAGTAGATAGTGCAAATTTATTTTTCGTAAAACATCACTATAAAGAGTGGATGGAGTGGGCAGGCGCTAGTGCTACTACTACGTTTGATGAAGTCTCTTTTAGAGGAGGAAAAGACTATAAATTAAGCTGGACTAGACCATCAGCAGGAGAGCTAAACACAAATGATATGGCAAGAGTAGGACACTCTCCTATGGCAAGCGATACAGACCACACTGGTACTCACTACAATGTAAATCACTCAGGTAACTACACCTTACTAGAAGCTGAGACGGTAGGAACAGACCTTATCATGCATATGAGCGGATGGATATACATAGAAGAAGATGGCGAGTATCACGTACGAGCAGATCACTTCCAAGATCATGTATATATGGAGCTTGGTGATTATAAAATAGTTGCGTCATACTGGAATGGCGACCAACAACCACATCCTCCACAAAATCCAAACCCTTGGTCTACAACGCCAGTTAATCAAGTCGGTAATACAAGTTTGGGGTACCCTAATGTAATAACTTTAAAAAAGGGCTTTTACAAGTTAAATATCGACTATATAGATCAAAGAACGGATGTGGATCTTGATATACAGATAAGAAAACATAAAAATCCTATATATACAGATGCTGACTATAAAAATATTGGCTCACAAGGAAGTGGCACACATCTTTTTAGTAATAGCTATATAAAAGCTTTGGAAGATAAAGGATACGTTAGTAGTGCTGATACAAATGGCTATAGAAAAGCACTAAATGGTTATGGAAATGACCCAGATGATTTTAATAGAGTAATGCACTTAAAACACAATACAAATACTCTTGAAGGAAGTAATCTAAATGATGTCTTTATCTATAATGGCAAGAGTATAGATGCAAAAGGTGGTGTAGATAAGCTGATATTTGTTGAAGATACAAAACTAGAAAAAGTAAGTAATTTAAATGATACTTTAAAAAGTTTTGAACGTTTGCAACTAGGTACTGAAACCCAAGCTGTCTCAATATCACTCAATACTAAAAACGTTCTTGATATCATAGACTCAAAAGAGACCACCATAACCATTGGCTCAGGAAGTGGCAGAAAAAAGATACAAGATACGCAAAATATGAATACTGTCTTAAAAATCTCAGGCGATGATGAAGATGGCGTTAAGCTAATAAGTGATGGAAATAATAAATTTGAACTAGCTACTGATAAAGAAGTAACTATGCTTAACTGGAAACATAGTCAAGCCATTGGAGATGAATTTAACAAAGTAGAAGTCACAGCTGATAGCGGCAGTAAAACATATCATGATCATAAAAACGTAATAAATGATGCCAGCGGAAATACTACGATACTTAAAATAGACCATGCAGTAAATCACGTCTACAAAGGCACGTACACCGATGGAACTAGCACAAAAACATTTTTCGTTGAGATAGATAAAAATATCAAGATCACTCACGAGGGAGATGATCAAAACAATACATTTACCTACGAAGGCAACAAGATAGACGCAAGAGGCGGCGTTGATACGCTCATCTTTACTGAAAATATCGATCTTAGCAGAGTGGCTGACCTAAATGATAAACTAAAGAGCTTTGAAATTTTACAGCTTGGTAGCAAGAGCATTCAGGCGGTCTCGATAGGACTAGATGCTAAAAGCGTGCTTGATATCATAGACGCACAAGTAACAGATGGCGGGCTAAAAAGCATAAATACCGTGCTAAAGATCAAAGGTGATAGCAATGACAAAGTAGCACTAGAGGGCAAAGGTACTATCTTTACACAAGCAACAGATGGCGAAGTAGCAGCACTAAATTTAAAACATAGCGCTTTAGGCGATACACACAACCAAGTGGCGATTGATGCTAGCGGACATGCGCTAAATCAAGTCTATAAAGGCGTATATGGCAGCGGAGCTAGCGCACAAACATTTTTTATCGAGATAGATAAAGATGTAAGTATAGTAAATTTGGTGCATTAAATTTAACTTTGTTGGGCTAAAATTTATAGTTTTATATTTAAATTTCTTAAAAACAAAAGCTTCTTGTAGATTTTTAAACTTAGTTTAAATATTTAAAATGTATAATCCAATTTCTTTTATCAAGGTGGTTGGATAGCTCAGTCGGTAGAGCAGCAGACTGAAAATCTGCGTGTCGGCAGTTCGATTCTGCCTCTAACCACCATTTCTTTTTAATAAAATTTTTCATGAACGTGGACAGATGGGTGAGCGGCTGAAACCACACCCCTGCTAAGGGTGCAGCTCTTAATCGGGGCTCGAGGGTTCAAATCCCTCTCTGTCCGCCACCATTATAGAATTTTTCTTTCCAACTTCCCTAAATTTCGGCGTTTTAACTGCATTTATTAGCAGATATTTTTGTCCTAAATTTCAGACAAATCAGCTTTGTTACAGAAAATTTGCACTTTTGTTACAGAAAATAGACAGGCTCTATCATGGGTTCTAAACTAATTACCAAGATAGCAAACAGACCAAATTTCTACTTTTTTGATACTGCTCTTAAAGATGGCAAAAAGCTAACTGTTAAATTTTGCCTTTTCACAAAAGATCCAGATGAGGCAGTAAGACTGGCAAATTCTATAAAAGCCGCAGCCAACGAAGCTCTTGCTAATAAGATAACCACAATACATACAAACTCTAAAAATCTAAGAGTCTTAATAAATATCAAAATGCAAAATGAACGGCGCATTAAACAAAATGGCATATTTTTAGATGTTAGCGAATATAAAGAGCTGTCACAAGATGTGATAGCTAAATTTTATAATCTGGCAACACTAGAAGAAAAGCATACCTTAAAAGAACCCAAAACATTACTGGATGTATCTCTAAAGCCAAAAGAAACCGCATCACTATCTTTTGAGGCAGTAGCAAAAAGATACGTGTCAACCGAGTGTTTGAAACTAAAGTCCAGTGATAAGACCAAGGGCTATTATATTAAGACTGGCAAGCTTTTGGATGAGTTTTTTAAAAATCATTTAGGGGAATTTAAATACAGCGATGCTGAGGGCTTTCAAGTAAGCTTGTTAAATAAAAATCTAAACAAAAAGACTATAAATAATTATACGTCTTATTCTAAAAGGCTTTTTAATTACGGTATAAAAATAGGTAAGCTTACAGTAAATCCTTTCAAAATGCTTACATCTTTTAAAATTACATCTGATGAGAAGTCGCCAAAAGATAATTTTACATTAGATGAATTAAAGATAGTTTTTGACACTCGAAGAAAAGATTTGAGAGATTATATGATGTTTGCACTTCATACGGGATTAAGACTAAATGAAATTTGGCAACTTAATAGCGACAATGTTGGTGAGCAGGATGGAATAAAATTTATAAATGTTAGAACTGCAAAACAAAGAGGGGGAGTGAAAAAGTATAGACAGATACCTTTGCATGAAAATATTGAGTATTTAAGCGATCTAAAGTGGCTAGAAAATATTAAGAGCAGTAAGGTTAATAGCGATTACTTTAGTAAGCGATTAAATAGACACATCCATAAATGTATCCCACTAGCAAACGTTACATTTCATAGGCTTAGGGGAAATTTTGCTAAGGCCATAAAGGATTACTGTTTGGAGAATTCCTTGACCGATCTAACATCTGTTTTGCTAGGACATAGTGCCGATCTTGCAACTGATACGTACGCAAAGGAAATATCTTTAAAAGCTAAGCAAAATTCTATGATTGGACTAAAAATTTTTAAATTTTTACATAACCAGTGATTTTTGAAAGCAATCGGTATAATTAATAATAAACATAAAAAGGATTTTCGATGGAAAACAATAAAAAATCTATGGATGTGACAATGCAAAAGCTGCTTTGTGTAGAAAAATATGAGGATGTTCATCATGGGCGGGTAAGGGCGTATTATGATACTGATATAAAGTTATTGATGCAAGATGCAATATATTGCCTCAATAAGGGATATTCTAGGTCTAGTGGCGAGAAAAAAAGACAATATTGGCTTAAGATATTTTTAAACCTAGCAAGTTTGTATCCGTGTATTTTATCACTAGATAAAAAAGGCATAGTTAGTAGTACGATTACTAATTTTTTTAACAACTTAGCCGAAAAAGAGTCTCGAAAAAAAAGAATTATTAATCAAGATCAAGTCGTAAGTCAAAATAAACTACCGCCAGAACTTCATATAGATCAAAAAAAGTGGGATAATTTTCTTCAACTGTATTATGGGCAGATAGACTTTAATAATTATTACAACACTCCAGTGAGTAAAAAAATATCTGATGGAGTGTATAAAGTAAGAGATGGCTTTCTCGTAAGGGGTCAATTTATACCGAGTTATATTTTTTTAGAAATTAGAGAGTGTATTATAAAACAAGAAAAGACAAAAATAGTACCTGTAAAGCATCAATATGGTGTTAAGCTAGAAAACTTTGAAGATATAGAAAAAGATTTTATGGAGCATGTTGCAAGGAAGCGAAATTTTAGTGATAGTACAAAAAAAGAGTACCATCATGCACTTAAGCTGCTTAAGGAATTTCTTAATGATAGAGACATCAGCATAAGCGATATAAATGTAAAAGTAGCTGAGGACTTTCATGAAGGTCTTATTAAAGAAGAAGGTGTGAGAGCAAGAAACAAAAAGAGAGCAAATAATATAGTAGGCTTTTTATCAAATGTATTTAATAGACTTGCGCATTTAGGAGTAGTTGGTGATAACTTTTTTAAAAAAGAAGCGATAGATCGATTTGGTATTAAAGAGAAAACGACAAAGAGAAATTTCTCTATGAGCGAGTTAATGCTGTTATTTTCTGGAGAACATAATATAGAAAAAGAGATACTAGACTATTTTCGCTTTAAACTACATGTTGGACTTCGTATGGAAGAATTCTTTAGATTAAATGAAAATAGTTTCATAACAGAGACAATAGATGGGCAAACATATAATTGTGTCATTATAGATACAGCAAAAGGAAAATGCAGTAGCGAATCCAAAAGAGTAATTGTCCTACATGAAAATATCAAAGACTTACATAATTATAAATGGGTTAAAACCATAAAAGAAAAATACCCTACAATAAAGTCTTTTAATAAAAAAGCCAATGGCTGCATAAGAAAAGTTATAAGTGATAAAAAAGTTAGTGATCATCGCTTGAGAGGCAACTTTGCTAAGAAATTAGTAGAATACGATCATATAAACAACATAAGTGATTCCATTGTAAATGTTGCAGATGAATTAGGTCACAATACAAATAAAAACAATAGAAAGAATCTTGAACAATATAACGACCAAGTTAGGGGAATGTTGGGTTACAATCTCTCCGACGCTCTTGACATATACGCCCAGTCTAAACTTTTGAAAACTAAACTAAGAGACATAAAAGCATTTGATGAATATTCAGGTATTTTCAAATACTTAGATATACCAAGTAATAAAATACCACACATTAAATCAAATAAAAATAAAAACAATAAAAAGGATAAAAAATGATAACAATTTATAATAACGAACTTTTGTTCAGACCCGCTTACTCAGACGAACCTTATATCTTCGATGATCCATTTGAAACTATTAATGATTGGCTTGATGCGACGATCATGGGCTTAAAACAAGAATGCCCTTTTGTTTTAAGCGGTTCATCTCTTGGTGAATTTACTACAGAAACGAGTGATTTCACAATAGGTGGCGAACAAGGCGAGGCATGGACTTACCAAAATGTATTTGATTTTTGTAAAGAGCTATACAATGAAGTCTTTAAGATCAGGGGCAAGCTAGTTGGGCTCTTTTGTCAGTCCATAGGCTGCACAGACAAAGAGGAATTTGACAAAATTTATCAAAAATTCAATAAAAAACTTGATGAGTTTAAAAAAATTCTAGACAAGTTTAAAATACCACAAGGCTTAGATATGCAATATGGCTTCAAGCAGTCCATGCCTTCTTATATTTATTAAAGCTATGCTTATTTTTAAGAATGAGCTTAGTAAAAGTTAAATAGAATTATTCACTTTGAATAGTTCTATTCTTTAAAAATAAAAAAGGAATGTAGTATGGAGACTAAATTTTGTCCATTTTGTGGTGAGACAATTAACAAAGATGCTATTAAATGCAGATTTTGTGGTAGCTTCTTAAATGAGGAAGCCAAAAACCAAGCAAGAGAACAAATGAATAGCCAAAAAAATATGGCGAATAATCCCTCATATCAAAACCAAGCAAATAGTAATGAAATTCCGCTTGGTTTTATAAAAACGTGGGATGGAGAAATAATCCCGAAACCACAAGGTTTTAACTTTTTAGCATTTTTGTTCGGACCTTTATATTATGCTGGATATGATAACCTGCTATATATATCTCTATCAACTATATCAATAGTTTTATTCTACTTCTTGATCGGTATAGGCGTAAAAAATGATAGTATGGAAATGTTTAATATTGTTTTTGTGATTTATGTAATAGGTTTGATTGTGACACAAATCATAGCGGGAGCAATAGCAAATAAGGTTCTTCCGGTAAAAACAGTTAAATTTAATTTTAGCTATGCAATTAGTGCATTTTTAACATTGATTGTTTCAAATTCTTTATCTATTAGAATGGTTTTGCTTTAGGATTTAAAAATGAATAACAATCTAGTCAAATGTCCTTTTTGTGCTGAAGAAATAGAAAAAGACTTGGAGTTTTGTCCTATCTGCGATACACAACTAAAAACGCAGTGCCCTTTTTGCAAAGAAGAAGTAAAGACAAATGCTACCAAGTGCAGATTTTGTGGTGAAACCTTGCACTTTATGCCAAAAACCAAAAAAGAGATCATTAAAGAGCAAGAAGAGAGTGAAAGAAAAAGGCTGCGAAAGTTAGAAGAAGAAGCAAGAGAGGAGCAACTAAGAAAAGAGAAAGAAGAAGAGGCAATTCGCTTGAGAGAGCAAAGACAGCGTGAGCTAGAAGAAGCTAGACTTGCCGAAGAAGCCAAAAAAAGAGAAAACAAAGAGCAACTAAAAAAGCACATAAAAAAATATAAATTTATATATGCTATATCTATTTTTATACTTGCTGTAGCGGCAGCCTCTGCATTTATATTCTTAGGAAATCCAAGCAGATATGAAATTTATAGCCTAGAAAATGAATGCGAAAATCAAAAAGGTGATAGCTGTATGAAATTGGCATATTTTCATCAAAAAGAGCATGACACTGCAGCAGTTAAATTATATGCAGATAAAGCAATAAGTCTTCTAAAAAAGAGGTGCGAATCTGACTCTAAAGTCTGCTATCAATTAGGTATGCTTTATGAGCATGGCGACTATCAAACTAATAGTTTTATTTTAGAGAAGATAAAAAATGTAGATTATAAAGAGGCTTATGAATATTACAAAATATCTTGTAAATTAAATAATACGCGAGCTTGTGATAGGCAAAAAGCACTTGAAGACGATGCAGAAATTGCTTGCGAGATAGGGATAAGCGATAGCTGCATAAAACTGGCTAAAGATTATGAACAAAAAAATGACCTAGAGCATGCAAATGAGATATATACAAAGCTATGCAACAATAACAACAAAGAAGCTTGCAAGGCTTTAGCTGGCAATCTACTAAAAGGTAATCCCTCTGAAAAAAATATAAAAATAGCTTATGAGATATATAAAAAAGTTGATGCCTCTAAAGCAAATACAGTTTTTAACGGCGAACATGGATGCCTTCTAAACAATAGTCTTGCTTGCTTTGAATTGGGATTAGAATATAACAGCAATGGTGATTATAAGAAGGCAAATGAATATTTTGAGATGGGGTGTAATTTAGGAGATGGCGGATCTTGCTCTCATTTAGGTGTTAATTACCAAATGGGAAATGGGGTCTTGGCAGATATAAATAAAGCAAAAGAGTTTTACCAAAAAGCTTGTGATCTTAAAGATGGTTTGACTTGCAAAAGCCTGGCCAATCTATATAGGCTTGAAAAAAATATAGATAGTGCTGCCATAAATTATGAAAAAGCTTGTAATCTTGATATGGCTGAATCATGTGGGTATGCAAGCGAACTTTTTAAGGATGACGCAAACTCTTTTAAGGATCTAAAAAAAGCTATCGAATTTGCCAAAAGAGGGTGTGATCTAAAAGATGGCAAGAGCTGCTTTATCCTTGGCGCTAGATACGGGGAAGGTGATGGTATAAAAAAGGATATTAAAGAAGCCAATAAATACTATCAAAAAGCTTGCGATCTAAATAACGGTGCTGATGGATGTGCAAGTCTTGGTTATAACTATAAATATGGCTATGGGATAACTAAAGATCTAACTTTGGCCAATAAATATAATAAAAAAGCTTGCGACGCAGGAAGTGGTAGAGGTTGTAACTATCTTGGCGTAAACTATAGAGATGGGGTTGGCTTTGAAAAAAATATGCAAACCGCATACTCTTATTTCAGAAAATCTTGTTATGACTACAACTATGCTAGGGGATGCACAAATTTAGGCGAAATATTATGCATATATGGCAATTATACCAATGCAAAACAAGAGGCACAAGATGCGCTAAATAAAGCATACTATGAACTAGGCGACAAGAAAGCACTAGATATACTTAATAAATATTTTAGCTACTAAAAACTCATGGGAATTTCCCATGAGTAAATTTACATCTTATAAAACCCCCTGCCAGAGATCTTCATCTTCGTCTTTTGACTCTTTTGCTTCTTGAACTAAAGCATTTAGTCTTTTAAGCAGTGCATCAAGTTTTTGATTTAGCACTGGCACTTCAGACTTCTTCTTTGTCACTATGTCTTGCTTTATGAGCAAAGAGCGCCTTTTAAATAGCTGCTCGTTATATACCAAAATTTCATTATCCCCAAGAGTTACATTAGTAAAACTACTACCGATACCAAGCTCTTTTTGGTAGCTTAGCTCAGCCTTTAAAAGATCCTTTTCATCTATAAATATAGGCGAGGCTTTATAAATTTTACCATCGTGGTAATACTCAAATTTTTTTAACTTGCTAAAATCTTTATCCTCTCCGCTGGCGTATTGTCTGACCGAGTTTTTAAAGAAGTATTGATTGGTTAAATTTCCCACCAGCTCTTTATATCTTGAGTCGCTACCAAGGCTACTTTTTAGCACATCTTCGTTTTGAAAGGCGAGTATGAGCTCGACCCTAGCCTCTCTTAGCACGTCAGCGTGCAGGTCAGTTGAGGGATTTAGCACACGCTGCGCCTCGTCTATAAAGATACTAACTGGCACCTTCTCTTCATTTGCTATGCGTTGCGCCATATTTGAAAGGGTGGAATTTAGCATAAGCTCCACCGCACTATCCTTTAGCCCTTGAGAATTTACAACAACTATCTTTCCTTCATTTAGTAGCTTGCTTATGCTATTGCCATGATAGTTTAGCATCTCATCGTCAGCTATGCTTTGCAAGGCAAAAAGCATAAATGTGTAGTTTGAGAAAAGCCTTGCTTTTTGTGACTCTTCATCATTTCTTACACCTTCATACTCCTTAAAAGCTTGTATGAAATTTTCAGATTTTTCATTAAACTCGCCTAATGCCCAAATTTTCTCATTTAAAGAGCTAGCCAAGTATCTTCTTTTGCTTATACCTTTTGCAAATGCCGTGTCGCTTTTTACATGATCATCTACCAGTTTAACTAAGGCATAAAATTTTTTAAAGTCACCTAGCTGCTGGGTTGATTTGCATAAATTTGCAAAGCTTGGCTTTAGATCTTTTGCTCTATTTTCTATATATGGGGTGCAAAAACCTTGCTCCGTAAGGTCACATATCGCCTTCATCGTTGAAAGAGACTTTGTGGCGATATTTGCCGCTAAATTTCCCCAAAATGGATCACGCTTTGTGCCAAATGTCTTTTGAAAGAAATTCATCAATAAGCTTTCACTTGCATCATCCATTATATTTATTTTGTTCCCCCATGGCACATTTATCATTACGACATCTTTTAGTCTGCCATGCTTCTTGGCTAGAAATTTAACTTTTTTATGCTCAACTCCTTTGTAGTCAAAGACAAGCATCCCATGCCCTACTTTTATACGCTCATCCATCGCTGGCAGGATCGCTGAAGTGGTCTTGCCACAACCTGTTTGCCCTGTTATCATCGCATGCGTAAAGCTAATAGGTATGCTAAGAGCGTTTGAGGCAGCGACTTGGGCTGGGTCTTTTTTGTTATTGATTAGTGAAAAAACTGACATATTATTCTCCTTTATTGGTTGATATTATTTCATTGGCTAGGCCATAAGCGATGGCTGATGATGCATCTATATAGCAGTCTCTATCGGTGAGCTGTTCTATCTTTGCTATTTTTAGGTTGCTGTTAGCCCTTATCATCTCATTGACTTTTGATTTGATTTTTAAAATTTGATTTGCGACTAGTTCGATGTCGCTTGCCTGACCTGATGCGCCGCCAAGAGGCTGATGAAGCATGAGGCTTGAGTTTGGCAGCATATAGCGCTTATCTCCGTTTAAAAATATGAGTGCAGACATAGAGGCAGCTAGCCCCACGCAAAATGTATTGATTGGTGATTTTATGGTTTTCATAAAGTCGATTAGTCCAAAGCCATCATATATCGAGCCTCCAGGGCCACTTATATATATGTTTATGTCGCTTTGATCTACGCTGTCAAGATACAAAAGCGTCTTTTGTGTAGTTAGGCAAATTTCTTGATCGATCTGCCCATATAAAAAGATATTTCTATCAGCTAGTAAGCTCATGTGAATGTCGGCGAAATTTAACTTGTCAAACTCTGCCATCTTCTCTCCTTGTTTTGATTTTTGTGAGAGAAGTTTAAGATAGTAGATGAGTCTTTAAATTCCACCTATTACTTCTAGAGCCGGTGGATTGGTAGTTTATAAAAGCTCTATATCGTTTATGCGATGTCCTAAAGCAGGAGATCTTTTTTCATCGATGAATAAATTTAAGCTCTTACCAAGAAGATCCTCGAAGTAAATTTTAGCTAGCTCTTTAAAGTTTTTGTATTTAAACGTAGCATGCGTGGCAAGGTATAGTCCGTAGATATCATCAACAAGCCACTGCCTTGCGTATCTATCTTTGTTTGTTTCAAAATTTTTGTAAGAAAGATCATTTTTTAGATTATCTAGCTCTTTTTTAAATTTGCTTAACACAAAAATATTTTCATCTTTAAAGGATTTATATATAAGCTCAGTATCTAAAAGTGAGCTATCATCTAAAGATCTTAAGCGCTTTTTAGTAGGGGCATTTTTTATTTTTATCGCCTTTTGCTTTATTTTCCAAATTTCATCATAAATTTGATCAAAGTTACCAAAAAATGCAGGTGAGAATATAACCAAAGCATCATCTTCTCTAAAACTTATATATCTATCTTTAAAAATTTCAAGCTCAAAAATTTCTGATCCCATATTGCTAAAAACTAGCGTTTGATTGTCTCTATCTAGCCCCATCACAAAGCCTCTTTTTATGATCAAAACATTCATGGATTTTAAAAATCTCTGAACTTTTGCCTCGTCATAAACATAGCTTAAAAGATAAAGCGGCATATCATCTGGCTGACTACTTGAAAAGTCTTTGTATTCGCAATCCCAAAGGTAATTTCCTGGTCTTAAACACATCATTATAAAAGCAGCATCTTGCATATATGCAAATTTTTTATCATCGCCTATTGATCTACTTTTTAGAGATTTTATATGCTTTTCTAGGTATTCATTTGGAGCTAGGATGTAACTATTTTTATCATTTATATGCTGTTTTTGGCTAGATAATAAATTTTGATCTAGCTTTATAAGTGCATAAAACTCTTCATATATTTTCTTTAATATCGCATTTATATGCTTTCTCTTATTTCTATCTTTTTCATCAAAATTTTTAATGTAGCCACGAAGTCTTGGCACATTTACTATTAGATCTTCGTCTTTACCACAAACTTTGCAAACTTCATCCATAAATTTTTTAGTCTGTCTGTCTCTTTTTTCGTCAACTATCTTTTTAAGTATAGATAGATCATTTTCTTTACTAAAATCATAAAATTTACTAACAAAAAGAGAGAGTGCATATGTATTTACAAGAGAGTTTAAAATAGGTGTTTGAGATATTTTTAGGTTATTATTTGGTTTCTTTTTGCTTCTACCATTAAAAAGTTTATATTCGACCTCGAATGACATATTTTATCCTTGTAGTTTTTTATAGACCTATAGTATTTCAAT
>NZ_POYR01000151.1:0-447 GCF_002912425.1 Campylobacter concisus | reverse complement strand
GTACTCCGTACCGTATTTCATGACGGTTCCTGGCATGAAAGGGGCCCGGGACAGAGTCTTTCCTTTGCAGCACATGCACTACGTCAGTCGCAGTTTTCGCCTTCTGAATCCCTTCGCGTCCGTCCACGCGCCTTCGGAGCGTTTTTCCGGCAGAAAATTTCACCGTACGGAAATTTTCTGCCGGAAACCGAAGGGAAAACGCGGAGACCCACGCGGACGGACGAACTTTGATGAGGAAGGGGAAAAACGTCTCCGCTCTAGCTTTTTTCCCTGCCGACTTCCCGCGTTCTTTCCATGCTCACATCGCCACGGAAATCCCGTCGAAGGTCTGGTTGAGCCGGTTACCGAAAGCCGTCAGGTCCCTGTCGATTTTCTCGGTGGTGACCTTCGCGTATTTTTGCGTCGTGGTTATGTTCGTATGCCCCAGAACACGGCTCACGCTCTCGA
>NZ_POYR01000150.1:0-23394 GCF_002912425.1 Campylobacter concisus | reverse complement strand
CTATAATACCTAAACATTAAATCAAAAATAAGGAGAAAATATGTCACTAAGTGCAAGAAATCAACTAAATGTTGAGATATCAGAAGTAAGAACAGGCGCGGTAAATTCGCTAATAGCTGGCAAACTAGCAGGTGGTGAAGTGCTAAAAGCAACTATTACAGTTGATAGCGAGAAAGCTCTTGATCTTAAAGTTGGTAAAAAAGCTATATTCTTATTCAAAGCTTCAAGCGTTATCGTTTCAAAAGACGACAGCATCAAGCTTAGCGCAACAAATCAAATCAAAGGCGTTGTCAGTGAGATAAAAGACGGCGCTGTAAATGCTGAGGTTATCATCGACGCAAACGGCAGCAAAATTTCAGCTATCATCACAAGAGAGTCAGTTCATAACTTAGCTTTAAAAGCAGGCGACAAAGTAACTGCTATCATTAAAGCAACTCAAATCATAGTTGGCGTTAAATAATTTTTCGGAGCAAATTTGCTCCGATCCTCTCCTTTTAAACTAATTTCTAAAATTAAGCTAATATCCAAAACAAAATCCTAAAATCTCTCATAAATTTTTCAAAGCAGAAAATTTAATTAATATTTATTTTTTCTAACTTTAAAAGTAATAATTCCAAACTTTATGCTAAATTTACTTTAAATGCCTATTTAGCGTAATTCTAAAGTCAAATTTAAATGAATTTAATCTCATGAAATATTGCCAAACTACGTCCCACTCGTAATTACCTTTAATAAAATTTAATTATAAAAATTAAATTGCAAATTTTAATAAATTACCCTATAATGCTTAATAGCAATTATCTTACTTCAAAGGAGAGAGAGCATGAAAAATTCAGGTTTATCTAGAAGAGATTTTGTGAAATTTAGCGCTATCGGAGCCACGGCGCTTGGCATGGGCGCTACAAATTTAATGGCCAGCCCAATGAACGAAAAAGATGTCAAATGGGACGAGGAGTATGACGTAGTCATCATCGGCTCAGGCTTTGCAGCTCTTGCAGCTGGAGTCACATCAGCTAAAAAAGGCAACAAAGTCGTCTTGATCGAAAAGATGGGCCGCACAGGTGGCAACTCTGTCATCAACGGCGGAATTTTTGCCGTTCCAAATAGCGACATGCAAAAGAAAGCTGGCATCAAAGATAGCACCGAGCTATTTATCAAAGACTGCTTGAAAGCAGGACGCGGCATCAACCACGTTGATCTTTTGGCAAAAATCGGCGAGAGAGCGCAAGATGCCTACAAGCTCACACTTGATTGTGGTGCAAAATATATCGATCAGATCACTCACGCAGGCGGTCACTCAGTGCCAAGAAGCCTTCAAACAGAGGTCGGCAGTGGCGCTGGCATCGTGCTTCCTATGACTGCGACATTTGAAAAGTTAGAGGGCGCATCGATCAAAAAAAGGACAAAATTTGATGATTTTGTCTTTGACGACAAGGGCGCAGTTGTGGGCGTCATCGTCAGAGAAAACTACAAATTTGATGGCAATTTGATGAGTGATGATGTCGAAAACAAAGGTGGCGATACAAAATATATAAAAGCTAAAAAAGGCGTTGTGCTAGCAGCTGGCGGCTTTTGTAGAGATAAAATTTTTAGACGCCTTCAAGACCCAAGGATCACACCTGAGACAGACTCGACAAACCAACCAGGCTCAACAGCAGGCGCGCTTCTAGCAGCATTTAGAGCGGGTGCTTATCCAGTTCAGCCAAGCTGGATCCAGTATGGACCATGGGGATGTGCCGATGAGACAGGCTTTGGCGTGGGATCGATGTTTAACGTAAATGGCGCTTTTCCGTTTGGAATTTCAGTCAATCCAAGAACTGGCAAACGCTACATGAACGAGCTAGCTGACCGTAGGACAAGAACTGAAGCGATGTTTAAAGTCATCCATGAAAAAGGCGAAGACGATAAAAACTTCCCTATCAACTTCTGCGACTCAAGAGCCCTTCCTCACATGCTCCCAGCCCACTATGAAAAGGCTATCGCAGCTGGAATTTGCAAGAAATTTGACACACTTGATGCTTTGGCAGCTGAGTATAAGATCCCAGTTGATGAGCTCAAAAAAACAGTCGCAAGATACAACGAATTTGTCAAAAAAGGCGTTGATGAGGACTTTGGCAAGCCAGTTGTTGCGACTACGACAAAGGGCATTGATATCTCAGTTCCGCCGTTTTACGCAGAGCGTGGCACGCCAAAAGTTCACCACACAATGGGCGGCCTAAATATCAACACAAAAGCCCAAGTCATGAACTCTCAAACAGCTATGCCTATACCAAATTTATATGCAGCTGGCGAGATCACAGGTGGCGTTCACGGAGCCAGCCGTCTAGGATCAGTGGCTATAACTGACTGCTTGACATTTGGCATGATCGCTGCTGAGACTATCGGCTAGAAAGAAGTGGCAGGCGTTTGCTTGCCACTATAAATTTTTAAATCTATAAACTCCGTTTTTTACTCGCTCAAAAATTTTCTTCTCTTCAAGTAACTTAAACGTGCTTATCACGGTTGGTTTGCTCACATTTAGCTTCTCGCAAATTTCTGAAATTTTAAGCATGATAAAGCCATTTTCATCGCTCAGCTCGCAAAGTAAATTTATGATCTCTATCTTTTTCTCGCCAAGAAGCACTTTGTAAATTTCTTTTTCTAGCCCCAAATTTTATATCCTATCGCCACGCACCAAAGCGAGCCACATAAGAAATTTGCGATCATCACGGCAGCACTTCCAGCGTCCTTTGCCGCCTTTGCTAGGGCGTGATAGTCTGGGCTTGCAAGATCAGTCACTCGCTCTAGGCCCGAGTTTAAGCACTCGCAAACTAGCACAAATGCCATGCTAAAGATCAAAAATAGATTAAAAATAAGGTCAAATTTCCAAAAAAATAGCGAGATTGTAGCTATTAAAAATATGCAAATTTCTATACGAAAGCTCTTTTCGTTTTTAAAAATTTCAGCCAAACCCTCTCTTGCGTAGCCAAAATTTTTAAAAAATTTATACGTTGGCTGGTTTCTCATAATCTTCCTTTTTGTGATTTTTGGCATAATTATAATTAAAAAAAGGATGAAATTTGAAACTTATTAGCTGGAACGTAAATGGGTTGCGCGCAGTCGTGGCAAAAGATGGCTTTGGCTGGCTTGATGAGGTTAGGCCTGATTTTTTGGGACTTCAAGAGATCAAGGTCAAAGAGGATGACGTGCCAAAAGAAATTTACAACCTTGGCTTTAAAGATATAAGTGTCAACTCAGGCGCAAGGGCTGGTTACTCTGGCGTGATGAGCCTTGCTAAATTTGACGTGCAAACGCAAAAAGCGGCCTTTTTTGACGACACGGAGGGGCGAGTTTTGGAGCATAGATTTGATGATATCGTGCTTTTTAACATCTACTTTCCAAACGGCCAAAAGGACGATGAGAGGCTAGCTTACAAGATGGACTTTTACGAGAAATTTTTAGCTTACTGCAAAGAGCTTGTAAAAAGCGGCAAAGAGGTGATATTTTGCGGTGATGTAAATACCGCTCACCGCGAGATCGACCTGAAAAACCCAAAGGCAAATGCCAAAACTTCTGGCTTTTTGCCTATCGAGCGAGCGTGGATAGATGAGGTGCTAAAAAGTGGCTTTATAGATACCTTTAGAGCCGTAAATGGCGACGTTGAAAACGCCTACTCGTGGTGGAGCTACCGCTTTAACGCAAGGGCGAAAAACGTCGGCTGGAGGATTGATTATTTCTTCATCTCACAGGGGCTAAAAGATAGGCTAAAAGACGCCTTTATCCTGCCAGAGATCGCTGGTAGCGACCACTGCCCAGTTGGCATAGAGATAGAAATTTAGAGCACTCCCTCTTCTAGCAGGTGGGTGATGAGGATTTTACAGCCTAGAAATATAAGTATCGCTCCACCTAAAAAAAGCGCCTTTTTCTCTAAAATTTCACCCATAAATTTACCGATATAAAAGGCAGCTAGACTTAGCACAAAGCAGACTACGCCAATGATGAGCGCACTCTCAAATATACTAACCGCTTCAAAGCTAAGCGTGACACCAATGGCAAGCGCGTCGATGCTAGTGGCAAATGCGCCCACAAAAATGGTCTTAATATCCATGCTTAATGACTCGCCAGCCTCGCTGCTACAGGCCTCTTTTAACATTTTAAAGCCAAGAAAACAAAGTATAAAAAATGCGATGAAGTGATCGATAGAGCTTATAAATTTAGCAAAGCTAATGCCTAGAAAATAGCCAAGAAGCGGCATGAGAAACTGAAAAAAGCCAAGCATAAAAGCGATAAATAAAATTTTACCAAAGCCAAGGCTTTTATACCTTGCGCCGTTTGCCATATTTAGCGCCGCGCTATCCATGCTAAGAGCGAAGCTAAGAAGTAAAAGCTGCATAAATTCCCCTCAAAAAGGGTAAATTTTAGTGCAAAAATATTAAATTTATTTTAAGCGTTTAGATATTTTTTGTATGATTTTGCTTTAAATTTAAAAAAGGAGAGAAGATGAAAAGATCTCTTGTTATTCTTTGTGGCGCGCTTGCTTTAAATTTACAAGCCGCAAGCATGGACGATATGATAAATAAAGGTGTCAAAATCGCCACTCACGCATCAAGCGGCGACTACAAAAGCATGGTTAGCGAGGCGCTAAATGCAGCTGTGAGCGAGCTTTCAAAAGAGGGCTTTATAAACAACGCCACAGCTAAAATCCCACTCCCAAAAAGCCTTGAGATGGCGTCAAATTTAGCCAAAAAAGTGGGTGGCGAGAAGTGGGCGCAGGACCTTAGCAAGTCGATAAACAACGCTGCGACTACGGCCGTGCCAAAGGCTGCTGAAATTTTTAATGAGAGCATAAAAAATATGAGCGAGGCTGACGTTAAAAAGCTCTTTAACGGCGGTAGCGACAGCGTTACGAAGTATCTGCAGGAAAGCTCTAGCAAAAAGCTAAAGGCGGCATTCACGCCGATAATTGAGAAAATGATGAGCGATAATAGCTTTGCGACCGCCTATAATGGGCTAAATTCTTTCATCGGCAACTCAGCAAAAAACAACGAAACGATAAAATCGGTAAAAAACCTAGCTAAAAATTTAGGTGCAAGCGAATATGTGCCAGATGATGGCGAAGACCTAAACTCATACATCACGAGAAAGACGCTAGATGGGCTATTTAACGTGATGAGCGAGAAGGAAAAGGGGCTAAGAAGTGGCTTTAGCCTAGATAGTGGCAAAAAGGTGCTAGACTCGATATTTAAATGAGAAATTTGACCGCTCAAAACAGAGCTGACATCGCTCTTATCGTAGTTGCCGTCGTTTGGGGCGCTACGTTTTTACCCATGGCAAACGCACTAAAGACAAATGGCGTCTTTGTCATGCTTTTTTGCCGGTTTTTTCTCTCGGCTATCTTTATGGGCTTTGTCGCGCTTAAATTTACTAAAAAATTTGATAAAAAGAGCGTCTTCTACGGCGTTATCCTTGGTGCGGTGCTGTTTTTGTCATTTACAACGCAGACTTATGCCCTAAAGCTTACATTTAGCTCGAGCGTCGCCTTTATCACGGGGCTTGAGTGCGTGATAGTCCCTTTTATGGCGGCTATCTTTTTTAAAAATAAAATAAGCATTTTTGCCATTTTGGGCGCTATCATCGCTATTTTTGGGCTTTGGCTCTTAAGTGGCGCCACGCTAGCACTTGGGAGCGGAGAGGCGCTAGCTCTTATTTGCGCGATATTTTACGCACTTTATACTACGCTAAATGGCCACTTTGTAAGAAAGAGCGAGCTTTATTTGCTTGTCTTTGTAGTATTTCTCACCGTCTCTTTGCTCTCGTTTGTCTTTGCGTTTTTTGAAGGTAGCGTTGTGCCAAAATTTGATAGGGAATTTTTCATAGCGATATTTATCACGACGGTGATTGGCACTATTTTTTGCTACTTTGTCCAAACGATCGCACAAAGATACACGACCGCTAGCAAGGCGGCCTTGTTTTTCTGCCTAGAGCCAGTCTCTGCTGGACTAATTGGCTACTTTTTTGCAGGTGAGATACTTAGCATCTGGCAAATTTTTGGAGCCATGCTCATCATCTTTGGCGTCATTTTTAGCGAATTTGGCAAGCAAATTTGCTCTAATTTTAAGCCTTAAAAGACAAAAAGCTTCATTTGTGAGTCTATCTTTTCATCTATAAACTCGCCCTCAAATCTCTCTTTTAACATCGCTAAAACCGTCTTTTCATCGTAGTTTTTAGCTCCGTTTATCTCAAGGTGCCAGCAGATATTTTCAGCTGCTTCTTGTACGCTTCGTCTAGCGATCCTTGTCTCATTTAAAATTTGACTTTTAAAAGCGATGCCTTGCTCATTTAGCCACGCTTCGAGCCTATCTACGACATTTTTTTGAGAGAGCACGCGGCCAAATTTTTCAAAAAATGGCTCAAGCAGATCAGAGCTTCTAGGCTTGTCCCAGCCAAGATAGAGCTTTTGCTTGGCGCAGTTTTGAAATTTAGCAAAATCTTCATCGCTTGCAATGGCCGGGCTCATCGTGCAAATGGCGATATCAAAGTGCCTTGCTGGCTTAAATTCTCTCCATGAGCAAACCTCGCTGGTTAAATTTGTCACGCCAAATCTCTTTGCGTCCTCGTTTAAAATTTCTATCATCTTTTCTGAGCTATCGATGCCAGTTATATGCTTAGCCGTTTTTGATAAAAATATGCTCCAAACGCCCGTACCACAGCCGATATCAAGGATATCTTTGCCGCTAAAATCAACTCCCCAAGCCAAGGCTTTACCAAAAATTTGCTGCTGTATAGTGCTGATCTTGCCGTCAAATCTTTGGTAGTTTGACGCCTTTTTATCCCATAAATTTTGCATTTTAGCTCCTTATTTTTGGTTATAATTTTAGCAAAAAAGGTCAAAAATGAGAGATTTTATATATCACGTCACCATCCCGCCACAAGCCATCGACATGCACGGACATATGAATAATGTCTATTACTTCACGCTTATGCAAGAGGCCGCATTTGCCCACTCTGCCGCTGTTGGCGACACGGTCGAGGCGCAGTATAAAAGGGGAGAAATTTGGCTCATTAGAAAAAATGAAGCAAAATATATAAAAAGCGCAAAGCTGATGGATGAGATAGAAATTCACACTTACACGCAAACTGAGGGCAAGGCGACATCTTGCAGATATTTTGAGTTTAAAAAAGATGGCGAGCTAATAGCAACTGGCAAGACAGAGTTTGTCTATATCGATCTAAAGACAAACCGCCCAAAAGCTATCCCGGCTGAGATCATCGCGCTTTACTCGTGACCGCACTCGTTGCAAACGCCCTTTATCACGGCGCTTTTTATATTTTTAGCGACGCTTAGGTGTGGCATGTCGATGTTTGTCACCTTGTGGCAGACGTCGCAGATGAAGTAGGCTTTGGCTTCATTTGCCAGCTCGTAGTAGCTCTTGTGGTTGTTTTCGGTTTTTATCACGAGATTTTCTTTTTCAAAAATTTCCATACTTCTATAAAAGGTCGTCTTGTTTGCGTCAAGAATTTGCAAAATTTCGTCGTAGCTTAGTGGTGCTTTGGCATTTTGTAAAATTTCAACAAGCTTTATGCGAAGCGTCGTAGCCTTGATATTGTGCTCTTCTAAGAAATTTCTCGCGTTCATCTTTGCCCTTTTCATTTTTCGTATATTAACGCTAAAAGATTTAAACTATATTTAAAAGAAAAGGCTAAATTTAGGCATTTGCATTTTAAGTTGCAACCAAGTTGCATTTTGCTAAACTTCGCAATTATTTTTTAAAGGAGAGATAATGAGAAAAATTATCGTTTTTTTAGCTGTTTGTGCTTTGTCTCTTTTTGCAAAGCCAGTTGTGACTACTAGCATACTGCCAACGAAATTTTTTGTCGAGCAGATCGCTGGAGATACGCTAGATGTAAATGCGATGGTTGGCAAAGGCGCTGATCCGCACACTTACGAGCCAAAGCCAAAGCAGATGAAGGAGCTTGAAAAGAGCGAGCTTTACTTTGCTATCGGCATCGAGTTTGAGGACGCGTGGCTGGATCGCTTCTCAAAGACATTTAAAAATTTACGCATCGTAAAGACGCAGGAAGGCATCGAAAAGATCGCTATGAGCGATGAACATGAACATGAAGAGCACCACGAGCATAAGCACGATGGAGAGCATAAGCATGAGCACCATGACCACGAGGGAGAGCACCATCACCACCACCACGACGGCCTTGATCCGCACATCTGGCTTGATCCTATCCTAGTAAAAACTCAAGCTGATAACATAGCAAAGGCGCTAATAGAGAAATTCCCGCAAAATGCAAAGCTTTATGAGGAGAATTTGGCTAAATTTAAAGCTAGCCTTGACGAGCTTGATAGCTTTATCAAAAATGAGCTAAAAGATGTCAAAACTCGCGAATTTATCGTATATCACCCATCTTGGGGCTACTTTGCAAAGCGCTATAACTTAGAGCAAATCGCCATCGAGATAGAGGGCAAAGAGCCAAAGCCAGCTGAGCTAAAAGAGCTTATAGAAGAAGCCAAAGAGCACGGTGTAAAGGTTATTTTCGTAGCTCCACAATTCCCAACAAAGGCTGCAAATTTGATCGCAAAAGAGACTGGCTCAAAGGTCGTCATGATAGACCAACTGCCTGAAAACTGGCTAGCCGAGATGAAAAAAACGGCTGAAATTTTCGCTAAAAGTCTATAAAAATGTTAGCACGCCTGATCGTCATTTGCCTACTAGCGATAAATGCTTTCGGGTGTGCTCTATGCTCGCTTTATAGCCCAACAGCTCACGTTAGCGCGAAATTTGTCGCACACGAAAATAACATCACGCAGATAGCTTTTACTTGGACTTTTTCGCAAAATTTCTCAGACCTGATGAAGCAAAATTTTGACCTAAACCAAGATGAAAAGATAGATGATAAAGAGCTTAGAAAGATCCGCTTAAATTTACTAGACTACCTCGTGCCAAGGCACTATCTAACGGACATTGAGTATTATTACAAGGATGAAAACGCCACTAAAATAGAGCCAAATTTAAATAATTACAAGCTCTATTTTGACGAGGGCAGGCTTAAATTTGACGTGAGTTTTAAGACAAATTTAGTGGTAGCTGAGGGACTTGTCGTTTCGGTTGATATGGAGGACAAAGAGGGCTATTTTAACTTCAAATTTACGCAAAATAACGCATTTTTGGTGGGTGAAAGCTTCTGGGCGATACCAAATTCAAACTCAAATTTGATATTTTTTACATTTTCAAGCAAAGAGGCAGCCAAAGCTCACAACGAAAAGCCAGCGCTTAAAGAGCTGCTAAAAGAGCCAGTAGCAGGCGCGAGCGATGAGAATTTAAGCCAGATAGATAAGATCGATGAGGCGAAATTTGACATCGTCTCAAAAACTAGCCTAAGCTTGCTTGATAGGCTAAAGCAAATTTTAAGAAGCGTGGATTACAAAAGTCCGCTTGCGCTGCTACTTTTGGCGTTTATCTCATTTGGCTATGGCTTCTTGCACGCTGCTGGAGCGGGTCATGGCAAGGTGCTAACAAGCTCATATTTTGCCGCAACTGGCGGCAGCTACAAAAGGGCATTTTTATTTGCACTAAAGATCGGCTTTTTGCATGTTGTGGGCGCATTTGTCTTTGTCTTTGCTAGCTTTTTGTTGCTACGAGAGGTGAGTAACGACCTTACAAAGGACACAGCTAGCATAACGACCGCGTTTTCTGGAGTTGTGATCTTTTTTGTGGCGATTTTTATGCTCGTTAAAAAGATCAAATTTTATCTCTCAAACAAAAATGAGACTAAATTTTATATTTTTAGATCAAATCTAAGTCAAAATTTGAGTAAAAATACAAAATTTAAAAGCGAATGTGGCTGTCAAATTTGCTCTACTAAAAAGCCAAAGAGCAAAGAGGAGTGGCTAGTAGCAGCCGCTGCGGCTCTTGTTCCCTGTCCTGGCACGATACTAGTCTTTGTGCTGGCAAATGAGATAGGCAGCTACTTTGCAGGCGTGATAAGTGGCCTGTTTATGGCGCTTGGCATGAGCGTGGTGATATTTGTAGCGGCAGTTTTTGGCTCAAAGATCAGCACAAACATTAAGCTAAAAAAGTTTAAAATCTACGCAGAATTTGCAGCCCTTGGCATCATGCTTTGGCTTGGACTTTTCATTTTTGTCACGACATTTACGCAAAAGAGTCTGTTTTGAAAGATATCATTAGGATAAGAAATTTAAACTTTAGCTACGATAGGCAGGTCGTTTTAGAAGATATTAGCTTGGATTATAGTAGCGATGAGTTTTTAGCGATCATCGGCCCAAATGGCGGGGGCAAAAGCACGCTTTTAAAGCTCATTTTAGGGCTACTAAAACCCCAAAGCGGCGAAATTTTACTCTTTGGCAAGACACCAAGCGAGGTAAGTAAATTTATAGGCTACGTGCCGCAAAATTTCCTCTCAAATCAAAGCTTTCCGATGATGGTTTTAGAAGTTGTATTAATGGGGTTAATCGATAAAAAAATCTTTGGTTTTTACTCAAAAGATGAAAAAGCTCTAGCGCTAAGTGCCCTTGAAAAGGTCGGCATGAGCGAGTTTGCAAACGCAAGGATCGGCGAGCTAAGTGGCGGTCAAAGGCAGCGCGTCTATATCGCTAGAGCACTTTGTGCAAATGCAAAAGTGCTTATCCTAGACGAGCCAACAGCCAGCATCGACACAAAAGGGCAGGCTGAAATTTATGAAATTTTAAAGGGCATAAATGCAAATGGCGTTGGCGTGGTTTTAGTTAGTCACGACCTAAATATCGTGCTAAATTACGCTACAAAGATCGCTTACGTGAGTAAAAATTTACACATTCATAAAACGCATGAAAACCTTGCAAAGAGGGAATTTATCGAGCATCTAGCTAGAACGCATAGCCATTTTTGTGATGTCGAGATCGCACTTGGAGAGTGTGGCTGCGAAAAGACAAAGAGCAATGTTTTTAAATTTTAAAGAGAGAAAATGAGTGAAATTTTAGAGTTAAATTTTATGCAAAATGCCTTTATTGCGAGCATTTTAGTAAGCATAATATGCGGCATGATAGGCTCGCTTGTCGTGATAAACAAGATGACTTTCATCGCTGGGGGCATCGCACACGGCGCGTATGGCGGTATAGGGCTTGCATTTTTCTTCTCACTTGAGCCGCTGCTTGGAGCGAGCATATTTTCGCTGCTTCTAGCGCTCATAATAGCCACGATCACGCTAAAAGATAAGACAAACATCGACTCCGTAATAGGCGCTATTTGGGCGATTGGCATGGCGATTGGTATTATTTTCATCGACCTAACGCCTGGCTATAATGCCGATCTTATGAGTTATCTTTTTGGCTCGATCCTTGCAGTTAGTGGCACAGATATTATCTTTATGAGCGTTTTAGACCTCTTGTTTTTGGCGCTCATCGCGCTTTTTTACCGCCAGTTTGTGGCGATCAGCTTTGATGCGGAGTTTGCGAGGCTAAGGGGCGTAAATACCACTTTTTTTCACTATTTGCTAGTTTGCATGATGGCGCTTTGCGTGGTGGCTACGATCCGCGTGGTGGGGCTAATACTTGTCATCGCTCTACTTACCATACCGCCTTATATAGCGCAAATTTTTGCCAAAAGGCTGGGGCTAATGATGCTAATCTCAACCATTTTTTCTATCATTTTTTGCTTTATCGGGCTTGTGATCAGCTTTTATTTCAACCTCACAGGCGGAGCTAGCATCATCTTAGTCGCCTCGCTTTGCTTTTTTGCGTTTAGCTTTAAATTTAAAAGCTTGCGCTCGTAGCTCTTTTTAACCTAAAAAGCGTCCAAGACAAAAAGCAAATCGCCGTAAAATAGACGCTAAAAAAGAGCGCTAGCCACATAAATTTGATCTCAAGTCCTAGCCAAAAGACCACCACGTAAAAGAGCGAGCATTGAAGCACGAGCTGTCTAAAGCCATTTAGCAAAAAGATCGCCACTGGGCGTTTTATCGCTTGTAGCGTGCTGCCTGAGATGTTTATCGTGCCGTAAGCCATGTAGGCAAGTGAGTTGATGCCAAGGTAGAGCTTTGCCACTTCTAGCACGGCTGGCGTGCTGTCAAAGAGCTTGATCGCGCTCTCGCCAAAAAGCCTGATGAAGATGTAGGCAAAGGCGCAGTAGATGAGCAAAAAAAGAAGCGATAGTTTGTAGCACTGCACCGCTCTTTGAAAGCTCTTAGCGCCGTAGTTTCTTGAGATGATGCTAAGCACTCCTGCTGCCATGCCGATAGTTGGAAGCACTAAAATTTGCTCGATCCTTAAGGCTATGCCATAACCTGCCACTGCATTGACGCCGTAAAAGCTTACAAATTTTAAAAGCACGAGCGAGCCAAGTGACATTGAGAGGTAGTTTAGACAAGCTGGCAAGGCTTGCTTTAGTATCTTTGCCCAGACGGCGAAATTTGGTACGAAGTAGCCTAAATTTCTAGGATCTATCATCTTGCTCTTTCTAACTTTAAAAAAGAGGTAGATCATGCCTAAAAACTGCACGCTAGCCGTTGCTAGAGCAAGCCCTTTTACTCCAAGATCAAAGCTAAAGGCAAAAAGATAGCAAAAAAATGCGTTTATAAAGAGGCCACAAAATAGCCAGTTGCGGTAGCTTTTAGTATCGCCAAGTGCGACTAGAACGCCGTTAAGCGATTTTATAAGCAAGAAAAATGGAGCTGCAAGAAAGATGACACCAGCGTAGTCGAGAGCCTCTTTTATATAGTGGTGATCGGCGCCTAAAAGGATTAGTAAATTTGGTGCTAGCAAGTAGCCACAAAGTCCCATAAAAAGGGCAAAAAGAAGCACGAAGATGATGCCATTTGAGGCGTAAAGTTTAGCCATTTTTGGTTTGTTTGCGCCTAGGCTGTTGCCTATTAGCGCGGTGAGTGCCGAGCCAAAGCCAAGCCCGATGCCAACGACGCTTAGATAGAGCAAAAAGCTCATCGCCATGCCAGCAACTGCTATGGTAGAAATTTTAGCGGCGAAAAATGTGCCAGTGACGTTGTAAAGGGTGTTAAACATCATGCCCACGCCAGCTGGCAGCGAGAGTGAGATGATTAGTTTATTTAGCGGGTCTTTTAGTAGGTCCAAGCTGCCTTCTTGTTAAATTTCATATGAGCTAAGTTCTATCAAATTTCCATCAAGGTCGTAAATATATAAACTCTTCATTGCTCCCAGAGCTCCGTTTCGCTCAACGACGCCAAGCTCGATCTCTACGCCCTTTTTAAGTAGCTCCGAGCGCACTTCTTCTATGTTGTCTTCAACTATTAAACATATATCAGCACTGCCCTTTGTTGGGTGCTTTGCCGCAGGTAAAAACTCGCCCTCAAACCTATGTAAAATTATCTTTTGTGAGCCAAAATTTAGGCTAATGTGACCGTCTTTCTGAGCTAGTCGCATGCCTAAAATGTCGCAGTAAAATTTAAGCGCCTCTTTAACGTCGCTTACTACGATCACGATGTGATCTAAATTTTTTATCTGCATTTTGGCTCACATCTTTATTTTTGATCTCTTAATGCCCTTTTTCTAGCGTAGATATTTATGCACTCAACCGCCAGCGAGAAGCCCATAGCAAAGTAGATGTAGCCTTTTGGCACATGTACGCCAAAGCCATCAAGCACGAGCGCAAAGCCTACAAGCACCAAAAATGCTAGTGCGAGCATTTTTATCGTTGGGTTGTTATCGACAAATTCTGAGATCGCCTTTGAGGCAAACATCATCACGCCAACTGCGATGATGACGGCAAGTATCATGATGTCGATGTGTTGAGCCATACCAACTGCGGTGATAACGCTATCAAGCGAAAAGACTATGTCTAAAATGCCTATTTCTAGGATAGTTGCAAAAAATCCTGGATGAGATTTGCTCTCGTGAGCCTCTTCATGCTTGCCAGTGGCGTTTGCGTGGATCTCCATTGATGATTTTACTATCAAAAATA
This sequence comes from Campylobacter concisus, assembly GCF_002912425.1. Lineage (GTDB taxonomy): Bacteria > Campylobacterota > Campylobacteria > Campylobacterales > Campylobacteraceae > Campylobacter_A > Campylobacter_A concisus_AH. Next base: position 9,475 of record NZ_POYR01000150.1, on the reverse strand, counting down.
GACCGCCTATTATGAGCACTAGATCGCGCCCAGTGATGCTAAGCTCGCCTATGCTAAAGAGCGGCTTTGTAAGCTTCATGATCCAAAATAGCGAAAGTAGCAGGATGATCCTAGTGATCATCGCAAAGCCAAGCCCTAAAATGCGGCCTTTGCCCCTTTGCTCTGGCGGCAGTTTGCCTACTAAAATAGCGATAAATATGATGTTATCTATGCCTAAAACTATCTCCAAGCCAGTTAGCGTAAGTAGCGATATCCACGCCTCTGGCGAACTTATCCATTCAAACATTCGTTGTTTCCTTTGTTAAAATTTTTATTATGCTTTGTGGCAAAATTTCATGCTCTATGGCGTGAATTTTAGCCTCCCACTCATCTAAACTCATGCCATCCTCACGCTCAAACGCCCTTTGCGCGATCAGTTTGCCCCCGTCAAGCTCCTCACTCACATAATGCACGCTCACACCGCCTATCATCATATCGCTCTCAAAGCTCTCCTTTATCGCATGTGCGCCTTTAAAAAGCGGTAGGATAGAAGGATGTAAATTTATAGCTTTTACTTGCGTCGTAAAAACCGGCGTTAGTATCCGCATAAAGCCAGCAAGCACCGTTAGATCGGCCCCACTTTTTAAAATTTGCTCCACCAAAACAGCGTCAAATTCCTCACGATTTTTAAATTTAGCACTCTCTATTATCGTCGTTTCAAGCCCAAATTTCTTAGCACGTTCTATGCCAAATGCACCTGGCTTGTTACAGATACAAAGGCAAACCTCGATCTTTACGCCGTTAAAAATTTGATTATGAACTTTTTTAAGTATCGCTTCTAAATTTGAGCCACTGCCGCTAAAAAGCACGGCTATCTTTTTCGTAAGCATTTTACTCCTTTGATGATGTCTGTTGGCTCTAGCGCGTAGCTGTTTTTGCCAAAATTTCTAAGGCTAAGCGCGTGAGCTAAAGTGGCCGAGATGGCAGCATCTAGCGGCTCGTAGTTTTGAGCTAAAAGTGCTAGCACAAGACCGCTTAGCACGTCACCACTACCGCCTTTTGCAAGCGCGTTTTTGCCATAAGGCATGACGTAAATTTGTCCCTCTTTGGCGATTATGGTATTTGCCCCTTTTAGCACAAGAACGGCATTAAATTTCTCGCTCCAAGCTCTAGCGTAAGCGTATCTGTTTTCTTGCAAAGTTTGCACATCTATATCGGCTATTTTGCAAATTTTTAAAAGCGAGCAAAACTCCTTTGGATGAGGCGTCAATACGCAGTTCTCATCTAGCAGGTCAAGCACTTTTTGGCTGTAAAAGATATCAGCGTCAAGAACGAGCTTTTTGCCTTTTAAAATTTGCACCTCAAGCTCTTCTACGCCCTTTTTGCCAAGCCCCATGCCAAGGGCTCCAGCGTTCATTTTCTCGCTTATCTTGCTAGCTTGCATGATATGCGTTGGTAAATTTAAACCTTGCTCGCCTATCACGCTAACTAGCCCAGCCCCAAAGGCAAATGCCGCCTTTGCGCAAAGCTTGCTAGCCCCTATGTGCTCGCCAGATATGATAAATGCGTGGCCAAAATCGCCCTTATTTACGCACTGATTTTTTCTGTTTGGAAGCATGAGATTGCATTTTTCAAGCAAGTGATAGTCGCTCTCGCACTCGTAGTTTTGCGAGCTTACACCAAGAGTAGCGAGCTTTATCTTGCCCACGTAGTCCTTTGCCACGTCACTATAAAGCCCTAGCTTTCTAGCTCCCATCGTGATCGTCGCGTCTGCCTTTACGCAAGCGCCAAGTACCTTACCCTCGCTATTTAGTCCGCTTGGTACGTCGCAAGCGATGATGTAAGCGGGGCTAGCGTTTATTTTTGAAATGAGAGCACTTAAATTTTGATCTAAAGCTCTATTTAGCCCTGAGCCAAAAAGCCCGTCTATGAGGCATTTTGCGCTATTTAAGCTATTTTCTACATCTTTGCTCTCTCGCACGCCAGCAAATTTGGCACGTTCGAGCTGTTTGCTCGCAAGTGGCTTTAAATTTTTACTAGCTAATATAAATTCACACTCATACTCGCCCTCTAGCATCCTTAAAGCGCAAAGCACGTCAGCGCCGTTATTTCCGCCGCCGCAAATGCCAAGCACCCTCTTGCCTTTTTTAAATTTCTTACGTATGAAATTTGCTATGCCTGCGGCTGCATTGTCCATTAAAAGCTCTTCGCTAAGTCCAAATTTCTCGCCTGCTCGCTCGTCTAAAACTCTCGTATCTAAATATAAATTTTTCATTCTATGCCCTAAAACTAAGCGCCTCTAAGATGTGGGGCTTTAAAATTTGCTCACTCTCATCAAGATCGGCGATACTTCTAGCTACTCTAAGCGTCCTTTTTATGCCCCTTTGAGAGAGGTTGTACTTCGTGGCGGCCTTTTGTAAAATCTCACTCGCCTCGCCGTTTAACGTGCAAAATTTAGCCACCTGCGCGTCATTTAGCTTGCCATTTAGCTCATCTTGACCCCGCCTTTTTTGAAAGATAAAGGCTTTTAGCACCATCTCGCTCATCTGCTGTGAGCTCAAACTAGCCTTATCACTTGGCGAGCTCTCATCCATCGCGACTTTTAAGTCTATGCGGTCAAGCACTGGGGCTGAAATTTTGGCTTTGTAGTTTTTGATCTCGTTTTCGCTGCATTTGCAGTTTAGGTTGCGAGAAAACAAATTCCCACAAGGGCAGGGATTTTGAGCGGCTACGAAGATAAATTTGGTCTCATAAGTCACTTTTGAATTTACCCTTGCGATGTGAATTTGATTGTCTTCAAGTGGCTCTCTGAGGCTTTCTATCACCTGTTTAGCAAAGTGTGGGAACTCATCAAAAAATAGCACTCCGCCATTTGCAAGTGCGATCTCACCGATCTTTGCGACGTTTGAGCCTCCGCCAAAGATCGAGCTTTTTGTCGAGGTGTGGTGCGGCGAGCGAAAGGCTCTAGTGCTTGTAAATTCGCTATCTTGCAAATTTAGCGAGCGGTAGGCGGCGGACTTTAGCACCTCCTCTAGGCTTTGTGGTGCCATGATATAGACGAGGCGTTTTGCGCACATGCTCTTGCCGCTGCCTGGGCTACCTTCAAATAAGATATTGTGCATGCCAACAGCTGCGATGACGCAGGCTCTTTTGGCTCTTTCTTGACCCAAAACGTCCTTAAAATCAAGCTCGAAGTTTAAATTTGGAACATATCTTTTGCCAGAAATTTCTATCACATTTGAAAATAGCTCGTGTGTGGCGCTAAAATGCATGCTTTTAGCAAATTCTGCGTCGCTAAAAAACTTTATCGCCTCTTCTAGTGTGCTAACGCCATAAACCTCTAAATTTGGGATCATCGAAGCTTTTGCCGCTATCTCACTAGGCACTAAAATTTTTGCCTTTTGCACCTGCGTGCTTAAAAAAAGTAGGATTGAGAACAAATTTGCTGTGCTTTTTACACTGCCATCAAGCCCAAGCTCGCCAAAAACAAAAATTTTCTCCAAGCTTTTTGCCTTTTGAAGAGCGATGAGAAGTGCGATACTTAGGTCAAAATGTGAGCCACTTTTTGGCAGGTCTGAGGGGGATAAATTTATGGTTATTTTTTGCGCTGGAAAGGCAAAGTCAAGCGCTAAAAGTGCTGCTTTTACACGCTCTGTGCTCTCTTTGATGCTGGTGCTTGCAAGACCCACTATACTAAAGCCAGGAAGCCCACGAGAAAAGATAGACTCAACATCAATGATCTTTAGCCCGTCACCGTAAGTAGCACATTTTAGGGACTTCATGATGTCTTTTCTTTTTTCTGCTTTTTGTATTCCTTGTCGAATTTTTTGCGTTTGTTAAAGCCTATTTTTTCTATAAAAAGATGTCCGTCTAGGTGGTCATTTTCATGCTGGATAGCGATCGCTAGTAGCCCATCAGTTTTTAAGGTCTGCTCCTTGCCAAAGCGGTCTTGAAATTTGATAGCAACTACTTCACTTCGTTTAACGTCCTCGTAGTAGCCAGGCACGCTAAGGCAGCCCTCTTGATAGACGCACTCGCCCTCACGTAGCTCAAATTTTGGGTTTATGATCTCGATTAAATTTTCTTTATCTTGCACACCCTCTTCGTTGGCTAAATTTATGATGAAAATTCTCTTTGCAACGCCTATTTGTATGGCTGCAAGACCGATGCCTTCTTTTGCGATCATCGTCTCATACATATCATCAAGAAGTTTGTGAAGCTTCTCATCGAAGACTTCAACTTCTTTTGAAATTTCATAAAGTTTTTTATTTGGATAGGATAAAACTTCTAGGATCAAACTAATTCTCTGCTTTCTCGTCTAAAAATAGTGGCTCATTTAGGTCTTGGTTGGTCTCTAGCTTGTCAAGCGCGTGAGAGAGCAGCTCTTCGGTGCTCTTTGTCTTTGAGATCATGCTTGAGACGATCTGAACATCTAGTTTGCACTCTTCGTTGTCGATCTTCCAAGGCATAGATGAGAGCATGTTTAAAATTCTCGCGCACGCTTGCTTTGTGCCGTTTTCGTCGGTGTACTTCATCACCATAGCAAAGCAGCCATCGCCGTAGTGTGCGACTATATCACTTCTACGTGAAGTCCTTAAAAGAAGCTGCGACATGCTTTTAAACATATTATTTCGCTCTTTTAAATTTTTAACTCGGTTTGCAAATTTATCTTTTATCTTAACTAGCAAAAACGAGGCATTATAGCCGTAGCGCCTAACAGACTCGATCTCGCTGCTTATGGTCGCTACTAGAAATTTCTTGTTATAGACCTCGTATGTTGTGTCGTAGATCGACTGCTCTTCGATCGCCTTAAACATCTTGCCGACCTCTTCGTAGCTCATCTTGATGACGTCAAGATGCTTGTCCATGAGATCGTTTAGCTTGATGAGGTCTTGGTTGAAGGCGCTTAAGACATTTTGCAGCGCAAGGACGTTTGTGTTGTTTTTAAGCCCATCCATACGCTTTTGCACTAGGCTTCTCATAACGCCTAAATTTTTATAGATGAGCACGACTGCTTGAAGCATGCTCTTTATCTGGATAAAGCCTTGTTTTACCTCTTTTTCGATAGAGATGTTGCCGTTTGTTGGCACTGAGCTTTCAGAATTTGCCACGATGATATCGCCGATCTCTTTTCTAAACTCATCTGACTGCCCATCAAGCATCTTTTCAAAGTAGATAGAGTAGTTTGTCGGCGTAGAAGGGACGTTGTCGTCACTTAGTTCGTGTAAAACGTCCTCTGAAAATTTATAGATATTTACCTTTTCTTTTTTGACAGCTGGTTTTGCTTCAGCTGCTTTTCTTTTTGGATCTGGTGCGTTATCTATCTTTATCACTTTGGGCCTTATTTAAAACTTTTCTCCAAAATTTTATCGACAAGTCCGTATTCTTTAGCTTCAGCTGAGCTCATAAAGAAGTCACGCTCAGTATCTTTCACGATCTTGCTTAGTTTTTGACCTGTATTTTTTGCCAAAATTCCATTTAAAATTTCTTTCAAACGTAAAATTTCGCGAGCTTGTATCTCGATATCAGTCGCTTGTCCTCTAGCACCGCCGAGTGGTTGGTGTATCATGATGCGAGAATTTGGCAGCGCATATCTCTTGCCAGGTGCGCCACAGCTTAGTAAAAATGCACCCATACTAGCAGCCTGACCGATGCAGATAGTGCAAACATCTGGCTTTATGTAGTTCATCGTGTCATAGATGCTAAAGCCACTTGTTATCACGCCGCCTGGTGAGTTTATATAAAGGTAGATATCTTTATCTGGATCTTCAGCCTCTAAAAATAGCAGCTGAGCGACGATAGAAGCAGCCATGCCGTCCTCTATCTCGCCACTTAGCATAACGATCCTGTCTTTTAAAAGACGGGAGTATATATCATAGCTTCGCTCACCTCTACTAGTTCTTTCAACTACGACAGGAACGTAATAGCTCATTACTCAGCCTTCTCTTTTTTGCTTGCTTTTTTCTCGTCTTTTTCTTTGTTGAAAAGCTCGCTAAATAGCTTCTCTTCGATCATCGACATCTTTATAGCTGGAAGCATGCCTTGGTTGCGGTACATCTCAAGGTGCGCTTTTGGATCTTGGCCGCTTCTATACGCCTCAAAATAGATCGCTTGAACGACCTCTTGATCGCTCACTTTCACGCCTCTTACGCGAGCTAGCTCATCGATGATGAAAGTTAGGCGAACGCTATTTTCAGCGTCTTTTCTATACTCGTCACGTTTTTTAGCTAGAGCGTCTTTGTCCTCTCTAAATTTCTTCATATCATCTGGAGTAAATGAGCTCCACGCGTTTCTAAACTGCATATCGATCTCTTGTTCGACGATATTTTTTGGCACGTCAAATTTAAATTTCTCAACCGCAGCTTCAGCAAATTTTGGTTTTAGCTCTTCGTTTATAAGCTTATAAATTTTCTCTTGGCGAATTTGCTCTTTTATGCGCTCTTCAAGTAGCTCTTCAGTTGGTTTTTCTTCGTTTGGAAGGATAGTTTTTAGCATCTCTTCGTCTAGTTTTTCAGGGATCTTTCTCTCTTGAATTTCATGAAGTTTGACTTTAAAAATAGCGTCTTTGCCAGCTAAATGTGCAGCGCCGTAGTTTTCTGGAAATTTAACCTCGATATCTTTTTCGCCGCCAGCTTTTATGCCTACCATGCCATCTTCAAAGCCTGGGATAAACTGGTTTGAGCCGATCTCAAGCACGTAGTTTTCAGCCTTGCCACCTTCAAATGTAACACCATCAACAAAGCCCTCAAAGTCAAATTTAGCAAAATCGCCAACTTTTAGGCCTCTTTTGCTCTCTACTTTTTCAAGTGGAGCTATCATTTTTAGAAGCTCAGCTTTTTTCTCGTCGATATCTTTTTTCAAAACGCGTGGGTTTGAAAACTCTGGTATCAAGCTCTCATAGCCACTCACATCGACGCTTGGTTTAAATGAAACTGTTAGCTCAACATCGATCTTGTCATCTTTTCTATCAAATTTTGAAACGATAGGCTCGCCGATAAGGTCGTCATTTTTCTTGCCTGCTTTTTTGATAGCCTCTTCTACTACATCTCTTAAGACATCTTGCTCAGCGTCGTTTGTTAGCTCTTTCTCGTAGCGTTTTAGCACGACAGCAACTGGCACATGGCCTTGTCTAAAGCCATCTACTTTCATAGTTTTTGCTGCTTTTTTTGCTAGTTTTTCTACGCTAGACTTTATAGCATCTGCACTTATGGTTGTGCTTGCTAGGGTATTTACGCTATCTAGAGCTTTTGTTTTGATTTCCATCGAATTCCTTTATGAATACAAATTTTTAGCCCAAAATATAGCAGAATTTTCCTTATTTCATTGTAAATTTGTAAATTTTTATAGATATAAAAGGCGTTTTAACGTAGAATTTGGCGATAAAATTATGGAGAAAATTTATGCAAGAGAGTTTTGAAAATTCAGTTAAAAATATGCTAACTATCATCGGCGAAGATCCAAACAGAGAGGGGCTTATTAAAACTCCTGAGCGCGTTTATAAAGCTTTTAAATTTCTAACTAGCGGATATGATCAAGACCCAAAAGAGGTGCTTGGTGACGCGCTATTTACTAGCTCAAATAACGAAATGGTTTTAATGCGAAACATCGAGTTTTACAGCCTTTGTGAGCACCATTTGTTGCCAATAATTGGCCGTGTGCATGTGGCATACATCCCAAATGGCAAGGTCGTTGGCCTTAGTAAAATTCCACGCATGGTAAATATCTACGCCAGACGCTTGCAAATTCAAGAGCAGATGACCGAGCAGATCGCAAAGGCGCTTGAGGACGTGATCGCTCCAAAAGGCGTTGGCGTCGTCGTCGAGGCTAGGCATATGTGCGTTGAGATGAGGGGTGTGGAGAAGATAAACTCGACCACTACGACCTCTGCGCTCAGAGGCTGCTTTATCAAAAACGCAGACACAAGAAGGGAGTTTTTCTCGCTTATAAATTCGCCTAGGGAAACGCATTTTTGAGCTTAGAGCGTATAAATTCAAGGCTTAAAGAGGGCGTGAAGCTCTCAAATACCTTTGGCGTCATCACAAAGATCACAGCTACTACGATAGAGATCACCGGACTTCGCCCAAGTATCGGCGACATCGTGCGCATAGTGGCAAAAGACAAGAGTAAAAACGGCCTTGGCATGGTCACGCAGATAAAGACAGATGGCGCTTATATCAGCCCGTTTGGCTTTGTAGAGGGCTTTAGGATAGGCGACTTTGTCTATGAGAGTGATCAAGGCATGAGCATACCAGTGGGACCAAATTTGCTAGGTCGCGTGGTCGATCCATTTATGAAGCCCATTGACGGCAAAGGGGCGATTGATACAACTGAATATATGCCGATCATGAGAGCGCCGATAGATGCGATGAAAAGAGGGCTTATAAACGAGCCTTTTAGCGTTGGGATAAAGACGATAGATGGGCTACTTACTTGTGGCAAGGGGCAAAAGCTGGGAATTTTTGCAGGCTCAGGCGTAGGCAAATCAACACTTATGGGTATGATCGTAAAAAATACGCTTGCGCCGATCAAGGTAGTCGCACTAATAGGCGAGCGTGGCCGTGAGGTGCCTGAATTTATCGAAAAAAACCTAGGCGGCGACCTAGAGGGCACTGTCATCATCGTAGCGACCAGTGATGATAGCTCGCTCATGCGAAAATACGGCGCATTTTGTGCGATGAGCGTGGCTGAATACTTCAAACAGCAGGGCAACGACGTGCTTTTCATTATGGATAGCGTCACGCGTTTTGCGATGGCGCAGCGTGAGATCGGCCTTGCGCTTGGCGAGCCACCGACGTCAAAGGGCTATCCGCCAAGCTCGCTCACACTCTTGCCACAGCTAATGGAGCGCGCGGGCAAAGAGGAGGGCAAGGGCAGTATCACGGCGTTTTTTACCGTGCTAGTCGAGGGCGATGATATGAGCGACCCGATAGCTGACCAAAGCCGCTCTATCCTAGACGGCCACATCGTGCTAAGCCGCGAGCTAACGGACTTTGGCATCTACCCACCTATCAATATCCAAAACTCGGCCTCGCGTGTCATGGGCGACGTGATCGGCAAAGAGCACAAGCTAAATGCGATGAAATTTAAGCGCCTCTACTCGCTTTTAAAAGAAAATGAGGTCTTGCTTCGTATCGGCGCATATCAAAAGGGCAGCGACAAGGAGCTTGACCTTGCGATCTCGAAGAAAGAATTTATGGAGAGCTTTTTAAAACAAAGCTCAGAAGAGGCTTTTGCGCTTGAAGAGGTCGAAGAGTTGCTTGATAAGATCAATCAGTAAATTTCTCTATAAATTTGACTACTAAAATTTCATAGCCTTTTAAATTTATTATTAAAAAGATCGATAAATTTTGCTTTTTTGGTGCGAAAAAGTGATGTTGCAAATGTCGCGGAAGCAAATTTGAAATTTACTGGGTTTTTTGGCTAAATTTCGTGGAGTAAGCGACTTTTGTATTAGGAGAAATGATAAAGCGTTATAAAAAAGCACTCACGCCCACGC
>NZ_POYR01000149.1:0-2409 GCF_002912425.1 Campylobacter concisus | reverse complement strand
GAGCAATCCTGCTGGTATATTTAAACCATAAGGGATAGTATCTCCTTTTGGTATACCAAAAGGATTTATTGATGGGGCAGGATCTATCATAATAGATACTCCTTCGATAAAAATAATAAAGCCTATTAAATAATTCATTTGTTGTGCATTTCTATAAATTTATATATGCCACCGCCAATTGCTTGAAATCCATTCGTTGGTGGCTCTGGAGATAGATACCCATTAACTATCTCTTCTAAAGCAACACCGTACGCCCAAGTCTTTGGATCATAAATAAAATTTCCAAACTGATAACTGACACCTTCAGTTATTTGTTTTGGCTTACCGACTGTTACTAAATAACCTTTATCATTGGTAGTTTTAAAATTTCCAGTGCCTTTTTTATTTATTACTTGTTCATATATCACTTTATTTCCTGTTAGATCAAGACTGCGAGCTACATACTCTTTGCCATTGTGTCTTAGTATACCATCACTACCTAATGTTCCACCTTTTGGGGTGTTAGCTACTACTTTTGCAGCCACTCTCTTTTCCATCTCTACAAATGGAGCTTTTAGACCATTGGCTACATATACAGCCCCTTTTCCAAGACCAACGCCCGCTCCTTTTCCTATTGCTGCTACACCAGTTAAACTAGATGTATCAAATCCTGATATTAATGCTATATCATCGCTTATGCCATTATAGTCATAAACTTTTTCTAAAATCTTTTTATCGTTGTTAAATATATTATAGTACATATTTCTTACGCCACTTACTCCGTTTACGGTTATATCTTTCGCCAAAGATATAGCACCGTCACGCAAGCTAGAGGCGGTAAAAGTCTGATCTTTATACCAGTTTTGCAAGTTGCTTGGTATTTTATCTGCATTAGATGCCAAGTTTAATATACTATTTTTAACTGTTTCTAGCGGTAAAGAGTCTATGTTTGGATGAATATATTTATTGTAAAAATCTATATTATTAATAGCTACATCTAAATTTAATCTATTATTTCTATTATCAAATTTATCAACTACAAATAGACCATCTTTATTGTCAGATTTTGTCAAAAACTCTTTTGCTAAGGTATCATCTTTATTAAGCATCAAAGACCAAACATTATCACTTTGCTTTAGTGCTTGCACTGAAAGTCTTGAAATGGCTTCATCTTGAGAAATATCTATACCTGTTCTCTCTCTAATGAAGTTGGCAAAATTATTGCCATTAGCCTTTAACCAGTCTATTTCTGGCTGACTAAATTGTCTATTATCCCCCTTACTCTTATCTAAACCATTAAACATATAAGAATTTAAAAGAAGGGTATTTAAGCTACTTTGATTTTTAATATAGTTTATCGCTGCATCTTTGGCATTGATGCCACTATCTTGTAAATTTAGAGCTTTACTTAGATAGTCACTAAAACTATCTTCTTTTAGTTTTGCATATCTATCTTGCTTACTATCCCCTGGTATAAATCTACCAGCTTTATAATCCATGGCATGTTTTAACTCATGACCTAGAGTGCTCACAAACTGATCAACATTTTTGATGTGAGCTAAATTTAGTATTATTGAGCCACTATTAAAATGTCCTAGAAATTTTTCATCGTCTTTTCCTTTTGAGAATTTATCATCAATTATTCTTAAAGATATACCTTCTAAATCAAGACCCGACATACTTGCAAATAGCTGAATAAATTTATTTCCTAAAGCCTCTTTTTCTTCTATGGTAACACTATCATCCGTTAGTTTTTGAGCCAGTTCTTTGCTTAATAGTTTGCCAGCTTCATACTGTGCAACATTTTCTTTTACTTCACTATTAAAATTAAACTCACCTGTTTCTATAATGGCATTTAGTGCTTTTGTTATGGCAGTAGCTGTATTAAACTCATCCTTGATCTCCTTTTGCCCACTCTTAGTTAGCACCCTTAAATCCATGCTAGCATCTACATTTGAGCTTATGCTAGTATTTACTAGATCTTTTGTTAGTTTAGTTGTATCTCTATTTAGTCTTGTTAGATCATCAGAGTTATCTTTATCTGCTATCTCTATGTTGCCACTACCTAGAGTTGCTAGGTTTTTAGATAAGCTGTAGCTTAAATTTCTATGGTTTGAGGAGTTTATTCATTTTAGTCAAACCGAGAAAACTATCTACATTAAGAATTTTACTCTTTTATATATCTTATGCCAACGGCTATTAGTCTAGTTTGTAAATGCACCAATCTTTATCCAATTTTATTTTATCTAAATCCACAAAAATTTTATCCGAATTTGATGCAATATTTTCTTGACTTTCATATACTAAAACATATTCCTTTGATAGCATAAATGATTTTGGATAATCTATTCTAATTGCTTTTTCATCGATTTTATATTCGTTAAAATCTGCGATAATCAAACTACTAATATATCCTATATTATCCTGATC
>NZ_POYR01000148.1:0-1525 GCF_002912425.1 Campylobacter concisus | reverse complement strand
TACTAATTTAAATGTGTGTTATCTGTAAAAAATAATGCAGAAAGTATTATAAAATTTAGCCAGAGCCAAGCCAAACTGGCTAAATTTGGTGATATTTAAATTTCTTTATAGCCGACTATGTTTAGCCCAAAACCAGCTAAGCTTACAAATTCTTTATTTTTATTTGAGCTTAGAAGCTCGATATCCTTTACGCCAAAGTGATTTAAAATTTGCGCTCCAATGCCGTAGTCTTTGCTTGTGTTTGAGTTGTCGCTATCTAAAAAGATCAAAATTCCACCATTTTGGCTTAGAAATTTGATAGTTTTTAAAAGCTCTTCATATTTTAGACTGCTTAAAAGCTCGTGATCGGCAAGGATCTTTTGAAATTTGACATTAGCCTTGCTCTTTGGCTCACCAAAAAGATAAGCTGAGTGAATTTTACCTTTGTGATCAGTGATATCGTATCTTGCTGCAGCGCAGTCTGCGATCATCACGTCACTTTTTTCACCAACTCTTATGAGGCTTTCATGGCTTAGCCTATACTCGACTAGGTCAGAAACGCTGATCATATTTAGCCCAAATTTCTTACAAAAATCCTCTAAATAATCGCGCCTTGCCATGGTGCCATCTTCTTTTACAATCTCGCATATCGAAGCCATCGGAGCAACACCTGCAAGCTTGCAAAGATCAACTGAGCCCTCGGTGTGGCCTGTACGAACGAGCACACCGCCATTTTTAGCGATGAGTGGGAAAATATGTCCTGGACGCACGAAATCTTCAGGCTTTGAGCTAGCCTCAGCTGCAAGCCTGATCGTCATATCGCGCTCGTATGCGCTAACTCCAGTTGTTGCGTCTTTTGCGTCGATCGTGACCGTAAAAGCTGTCTCGTGGCTCGATGTGTTTTTAGCTACCATTAGCGGCAGGTCAAGCCTTTTGGCGTTCGCCTCATCCATCGCAAGACAAAGCACGCCCTTTGCATGAGTGATGGCAAAATTTACCTTTTGCATGTCACTACTAGCTGCTGAAAAGACTAGATCACCCTCGTTTTCGCGGTCCTCATCATCGACCATTACGATCATTTTCCCATTTTTTATATCCTCAATCGCTCTTAATACATTTTCAAGTGCCATAATTATCCTTTTATAAATTTTTACGATTATATTGATATTTTGATAATCAAAAGATAAAAACCATATTTTTTCTTTGCCGGTAATCGCTTTTGAGAAAAAAAGAATTTACTCCAAAATTTAAGCTTTTGAGGTTGATCTTAGCCATTTGGCAGGATAAAATTTATATGTATATTTGCGCGATAAAAACAAATTTTGGCTTTAAATTTTAAAATATGCCTTAAACTTTAGGCAACAATAAATTGTTATTTTAGCTTATTGATAGCACTATAAAGATAATTGAAATTTTATATTAAATTTGGTTTTAAAATTTAAATATTCTTTGTTTAGAAAATCGAGTGAAATTTATGCTGTTATCGTTGCTTTAGCTATAAAAGCTAAAAATTTTAATAGAAAAATATATTTTAAATTATTCTAAA
>NZ_POYR01000147.1:0-719 GCF_002912425.1 Campylobacter concisus | reverse complement strand
AGTCGGTACCGTTCAGCATTACGAAAACGGTCTTGCCTTCGTGCTGACGGGCATAGGCATATACGCCGTTCTGTACCATGAACTGGGTCATGCTGCCTTTGGCAATCACATCGTTTCCTTTACGCCAGTTCAGTATTGTTTTGTAGAAGTTGTAGCAATCGTTTTGAATTTTGCTGCGGCCTTCGGTTGTCAGTGCGGTCTCTTTGTCGTCTGCCCAGCCGCCGGGGAAGTCCTTGCGGACATAACCGTCACTTTTGCTCTTTACGCCGTTCATCATAATTTCCGTTCCGTAGTACAATTGCGGAATACGGCGGGTGGTGAGCAGCAGGGTAGAGGCTTGCTTCAGCATCGGAAGATTGTCGCCCTCGCCCAGGAAGCGGTCGGTATCGTGGTTCTCGATGAAAGCGAGCACCGATGCCGGATTCGGGTAAAGGAAGTCGTATACGAAACTGTTGTACACCCGGTCTAATCCTTTAAACCAGGTTTCCGTCTCTTCCGTTTTGGCGATATTGATTTTGTCGTAGAAACTGAAATCCATTACTGTCTTCAGATTGCTGTTCTTCGGGGCGGACAGTTTGGAGTCTTTTTGCCACCATGCGGTGTATGCCGGTTCGGTTACCCATGTTTCGCCTACGGTATTGTAGTTGGGGTATTCTTCATTCAGTTCTTTCATCCAGTTGCTCATGGCGTCATAGTCGGCGTACGGGTAAGTATCCATG
>NZ_POYR01000146.1:0-1682 GCF_002912425.1 Campylobacter concisus | reverse complement strand
GACCTATAGTATTTCAATAGACTACATCCACCAAAATTTTACCTATATTTTTATTAGTTTTCCAAAAAACAAAGCAAAAATATTCAAGTCGTAAATAAATAGTAAAAATTATTCAAATAAATATAAAATTAGGTATAATTATTCACATAGTAAAACTATTAGGAGGAGTTATGGTAAAAAATATAGCATTTACCTTATTTTTATTGCTGATAGGCACCAATGCCAATGCAGCTTTTCTGGAGGCTTTAGTCAATGGTATAGCACAAGACATGAATGAATTTATGGCTCCCAAAAAGAAGCCAGTATGTCGTCCTATTATTACAAACTCAAGATCTATATATGTAAGAGATAGTAATGGTGTGGACTTTAACTATGAATATACATATAAAAGTCTTAGCAGGGATTCAAGCTTATACGTAGAAGACCCAACTAAAACAGAATATCCAAATTTACAAAGAATAGCATCCATTAATTGTAGTAACAATATGATGTCAACTTATTTGTCTCTCTGGTATATTGATAAAACAACAGGTAGAGTTATTGCAGAACTCGGTCCAACAGAAAGCTACGAAAAGGAGCTAAAAAAACTTCCTTTACTTGACATAAGCGAAGCAGACAATAGAGGCTGGATTTCTGCGGATTTTCGTAGAAACTTTTTTGAAGAAGATTACTCAGTAATATATCTTAAAAACAAAAAGAGGAAAATGAGATGATTAGAAATTTAGCACTTGCTTTTTTAGCAATGTTTTTATTAAGTGGTTGTGCAACAACACTAAATAAAAGTAAGAAAATGCAAAGAACAGATAAAACTATTAAATCACAGAAAGATCCTAATAGTGGAATATACTACCATGTATCTTATGGTCCTGAGGTCGATTTTGTGGGAAATGGAAATAAGACTTTTTATTATTACTTAGAAATTTTCCCAGTTAAGACTGATTTTATAAGTCCTTACATTGAAAGAAATGATGAATATACAACACTAGAAAAATGTTATCACAAATTACTCAATGTATCTTCCCAAACCGGAGCGATCCGTGTAAGCAGCAAAGATTATGTCTTGCCAGGTAACCCACAAAGTATAATGCTTTATAAGACTTTAGAATCTAAAAAAAGAATAGAACTTAGTGATTTCTCTGTATGTGACTCGTCTGTCAAATGGAAGAGACTACAAGAGGCCCCTAAAGAGTGGAGTAAATAGGTAAAAACAAATTATTAAGTAGTAAAAATGAAAAAAGCTACAAGGCTATATGCGATCTAGCAAAATAAAAATGGTTTATGCTACTTTAAGCATTTATATAGTGCCTAAAGTAGCAAATATACTAAATTTAGTTTTGATTGTTTTGCGATTTTAAACGCTCCAACTCTCGTTCTAACTCCTGTGCTCGCATGCTTTGAATTTGCATTATCTCCAGTCTGACTATATTTGCATCAGGAAAATTTTCTATTGTCTCTTGTCTGCCATTTATGTCCATTATAGTTATTGCATTTTTAGTTATCTCATCTTTTATCGCCATTTCATCTTTCATAGCTCTTTCGTCTTTTTCAGAAACTTTGGCATATAGTATTTCATCTATATTAAAGCTAGTTGGCTTAAATGATTTAATCACTATAACCCTTTGTTGTGTTATGACTATTCCACTTCCTATATAAAAGATAAACATCTTCATTATATATATGGC
>NZ_POYR01000145.1:0-429 GCF_002912425.1 Campylobacter concisus | reverse complement strand
TGATATTATCCGCTTCATCCGTCACTATGAGGAAGAACAACTGAATCCTATGATACGGGCTACAAATTCTATCGCTTTACGTTTCGATGCTATCGGCAGAACTTTAGAAACCCTTATTCTCTCTCAACTGGAAGCCAGTCAGGAGAAACACACAGCCGTACTCAAAAAGTTAAGTGAACAGTTCTGTAATCATGCCGATGTGATAAACAACCAATCCAAACAGATTAATGCACTCTACCAGATACACCAACGGGATTATAAGAAGCTACTTCAACTGGTACAACTTTATTCGGAACTTTCTGCTTGTGGTGTGATGGATAGCAAACGGAAAGAGAACCTGAAAACAGAAATCATCAATCTGATAAATACGTAGGATTATGCACATAGACTTTGCTCCACCATCGAACGGTACATATAATAATTCTGGAA
>NZ_POYR01000144.1:0-1164 GCF_002912425.1 Campylobacter concisus | reverse complement strand
TTGTGAGGATGGTTTTATAAATTTGCAGCTTTTTTATGATGCAAAAAAATTACTCACATTGCAAAACCATTTTATCATTATAGAACAAATCCCAACTCACTTTCTAATAGTTTCTCAAATAATAAAAAAGCTCTTGAGGATTTTGCTGAGTTTAGCAAAGCCGTAAGGAATTTCCTGCTGCAGAGAGGTCTTTTTGATGAATATTTTAAATATCATATCCCTGCAATTTTAAAGTTTATTTTGGATTATTCGGACAGCAACTTTAAAAAGCATATAAATGCTATATGTCCAGAGGCAAATAACATAAAATATGTTTTTAAAATAAATAGAAATTTCGTTTATAAAATTTTATACGGTTCTGTATTTCTGGGGTGTCCTCAAATTTTTGTTTTCGCAAAAAGGATTTTTCTTTCTTTGAAAAATAATTAGGAAAATTTATTGCTTTATTTTGTAATATTTGCTTACATATCAACATTTTTAGTATTAGATTTGACTAAATTTTCACGCTTTAATAAAACAGCATTAGTTGTGCTATATCTATTCTTAATATTGTTTATTGGTGCAAGATACGAGATTGGTGGCGACTGGAATTATTATTTATATGAAATGTTTTATAAAGATGCAAGAACTGATCTCGGATATGAAATTTTAAGTCTAATTGGAAAAAATATCTCTACGCAACATGGGATCATTTTTGTAAATTTATGTTGCGCCTTTTTATTCTTAAGCTGCTTATTTTTCCTTGTAACTAGATTTAGATATCCTTTTGTTGGATTGCTTGTTGCATTTCCTTATGGTATTACGGTGGTAGCTATGGGATATACTAGACAAAGTGTTGCAATAGGACTTGGTTTTGTCGCGATGTACTTTATGGCAAGAAATCATAACTTTAAATCCATGATTTTTATTTTGATTGGTGGTTTATTTCACAAGTCGATTGCTATATTATTGATATTTTTACCGTTGCTATATTTAAGACAAGTTGATATAAAAAAAGTTTGTATGGGCATAGTATTTTTTCTTGTTCTTGCGTTGATATGTTTTAAATTTGATATTTTTACTGGATATATCAGCAAGATAAAATTTTTATATTTATCTGATATGCACTATTCCAAAGGTGGATTTATTAGGATTGCTATCCATATTATTCCTCTTATATTATAT
>NZ_POYR01000143.1:0-4205 GCF_002912425.1 Campylobacter concisus | reverse complement strand
AAATAAACCTATCCTGAAAAAATGTACCGCTTTTTATAAAAACTGTACCATACTTTTAGGAAATTTTAAAGAAAGGGAAACTGCAAAAAGGGCAGTTAAAGTATCGATAAGTAGGACATCTATGGTGTCACGGGGGAGACTTGAACTCCCGACCTCCGGCTTATGAGATAAATTTTTAAATATCGCTTAAAGCCCTGCTACATCGCCATTGCAAACAACTTTTCCCAATAAGCACTAGTCAAGTGTTCCACTTTTGTTCCACTGCAAATCCATGGTACATCTAAAAAACCGCAATGGAATTTATTACTACCGAAGTGTTATCGCACCAAATGCAAGAAAATTTTTAAAGTGCTCAAGAGAGCTATCTTTCTCCTTGGGGACTTATTCCTTATTAAAAGCCAGAAAATCTGCTAGAATCTATGATAGATATATCTATCTCATAGCAAAGGCAGTTGATATGAAGTTAAATCAAGGAATTATAGATTCACTAGTTGATAGTTTTATGCAAGCAAAGGTTGATAAGAGCATAAAAGAGCATTCGCTTTATGATAAAAAGATAGATATTGACTTTGCAGATGCGCTAAATAGGCACTTCAAAGAGGCTTTAAAAGATAATACCTTTCCTGATTTACTTAATAAAAGTAATGAGACTTTAAATGGCATGGCTAAAATTTTATCTAATAGTCCAGATGAAGCCATAGACCAAGATGATAAAGCTAGCATAGCTCAAACCCTGCTTGAAAAACATATATTATCCCTAAACTACCTAATATCAAAGCTTGATAAGAGCACAAACCTTGTGTCTAAAAGACTTAAATTTTTAAGCAAACAAGATGAAAATTATAGCTTTGAGCCAAATGATATAGATAACTTCCAAGATAACATTAACTCTCTAGATGAAGCAAGTGGATTGCCTCTTAACAAAGAAGATATCAAAAGTCTAGCTAAAAATTTCTCACATGCCATAATGGCAACTGCCGAGCAACAATACGGACTTAACACTCCTTTTAAGCTAGTAAAAACAAAAGGTGATGAGAGGAGTGCAGAGCAAATACTAACTAGCGATAGCCATCTAATAGGCAAGCGCATAAAAGTAGGAGATAGTAGCTTTGGCATGGGTAGTTTAAAAGATGGGGTAGTGCAAGAATACGAGATAGTGCCATGTTCTCCTAGTCAAAGAAAGGTGGAGAGTAGGGAGATCATCACACTAAAAACAGCATTTGAAAATTTTACAGCTAATACTAGCGTTAGTCAAAAGTGGTCAAGCAGCACTATGGATCTGGTAAATATTGTAGGCAATATATTGTTTAAATTTTTCCATCCAAACAAAGATATCACAACCATATCACGAGATGATCTGCTTAAATTTAGAAATACTTTAGCTCTCATACCAACCAAGCTAAACCAAAAAGCCAAATATAAAGACAAAAGCTTAGAGCAGATAATACGCATAGGCAAAAATGATGCCAAGCTATCACAAGTAACCATACAAAAATATATGATAAGAGTAGTGCAGTTCTTTAAGTATTGCTATAACAGTGACTACATAAGTAAGAGCATCGTAAATGACCTAAGTGTAAAAGTGGAGATAAATCCAATGGAGCGTAAGGTGCTACCTTATAGCAAGGAAGAGGCTAATGCTATCTTTAAAATAGTCCAAAATTTTAAAGAGACCAACAAGTCACCAAGCAAACGCATAAGTGCAAATGATCTATACTATATAACCATGATAGCAGCATATAGTGGCATGAGGATAAATGAGATAGTTCAGCTAAGAGCACGTGACATAGTGCAGCACAATAATGTGCTTTGCTTTAGCATAAATAGAGATGATGGCAAGAGCACCAAAAACATAAATTCCATAAGGCTTGTGCCAGTCCATAGCAAGCTAATAGAGTTTGGACTAATGGAGTTTGTAAAACAAAGAGCTAGTGTAAATAAAAGCATCTTTAAAGTAAGCAATAAAGACTTTTCAGAAATTTTTAGATCACAAATACAACGAAAGTTAATAAGCAGCGACAAGCAAAAGACTTTTTACTCGTTTAGGCACTATTTTATAGATACGCTTGTCCAACAAGAAGTAGAGCCAAATATCATAGCTCAAATAGTAGGACATGAGAAGCAGTATAAAATTTTACTCGGAACATATGCTACAAATATAAATGCTAGTGTATTAAAAACAAAAGTTGAAATGGTGTGCTATTAGATATTAGACGTATGGTTTATATAGTGGATACATACTTCCTTTTATAAACCATAATCTACTTGCTTGATGTTAAATCTCTAATCCTTTATCTTATGCTCTTTAGCATAAGATAATATCTTTTGCCTAAGATCTTCTGGGAAGCTATCTCTATACATCACTGGTGTTAGAGGATTTAATTTTTTATCTAATTTACCAGCCTCATATAGTCTTGTTAGCTCTTCTGGTGTGTTGTAGTATGGTGCATTTGGATAGCCCTCTGGTGAGGTTAGGGACATTATTTTAGCTTCTAAAATATTAATATCTCTGTTTAAAATCACTTGCTTATATTCCTGATCATCTGGCTCAGCTACGTCAAAAGGAAGCATTTCATCTTTTAGGACATCTTTCATTTTTGTCATAAATTCCTCCCTTGTAGTCTCATTTGCATCAAGGTCTCTAGGGTCTAATAATTTACCTTCATCTTCAACGAGTTTTCTAAAATACCGCATAACTCTACCATCAGTATCAAGTGCAAGTCCCCTATTAAAATCCATCACGAAGTAGCTGCCTACTATCTCATCAAGATAAGGCATCATGCCATATTCATCTAGTGGGGGATTTTTAGATAATTTTCTAAACTCTTCAGCCATTTGTAAATTTTTGTTTAGACCTACTAGATAGGTAGAGTGTTTAAATAAATCAGCTAATGCCTCTAAGGCTCCGTCTTGACCAAGCTGGGCTGATAGAAACATTGATTGATATGCTCTTGCTTTAAATCCTGCATAGCCTAATCCAACTCCTCCTACAAATCCAGTAACGTCTCCTAATACTCCTGCACATATATTCCACTCAGCTGCAAATAATTCTGATTTTAACGTGCTTTTGTGAGCATTTACTTCATCATAAATTTCAGCATACTCTGGTTTAGTTAGTTTGCCACTACTATCTACTCTACCTATTGCATCTTCTGGGATATCTATCATAGTACATTTTAGATTACTTCTTTTTACTAGATAGATATATCTATCTCTCTTATCTTTTAAGCTTTCATAGTAGGCTTTTTCTGATTTAGTCCAAGGTGATAGTTTAGTAGAGCTTGGTTTATAGCTAATGTCTAGCCATGGTTTAAATGATAGATAGTCTGTTTGACCTAGAGAATTTGGTTTAGGGTTATAGTATAGAGGTTTATAGTTTTTATATGGAGATGAGTCTAGAATGGAGCGGGCTTCAAGGAGATACTTGGACTGAATTTCTAAGTACTCCTTATTTGTCCTAGGTTTATTATAATTATCATTGTTTGGTATCATTAAATTTGTCTTTTTATCAAATGGTATTTCCATTCCATTTGGAGCTATAACCGTATATGTATTAGTGTTATCCATTAGATTTCCTTTATTCATTGTTTTTTCTTTGCTGATAAATAGCGCTGAAGCTATTACTACTAAAATAACTAAAGTTATAAATATAGTTTTCTTCATCTCTTATCCTATATAAAGACCATCTTCCATTACTATGGTGGTGGCTAGACGACCTACTAGGCGAGGTGGGATAGATGATATGGTTTGAGTACTCTTGTCTTTTCTATCTGACGATCCGAACTCCTTACACCCCACATATATACCCTTTATGTTATTGTTTCCTATGGTATCAAGAGCCTCTACTAGATCTCTTGAGAGGTTATGATGAGTATTGCCATAGTTGGTGTTAAAAATTCCTAGTCTAAGCTTATATATAATATTTGCAGCCTCTTGATAGGCATCTATCGGATATTTTGGTTTGCCTGCTGCTTTATTTGGCAATGCGCCATCCTTGTAATTATTATATATCTCATCTTCCTCTTTAACATCCAAATTTAACTCCCTTATCTCTACATCAGATTCAGTGTATCTACTCCTAGCATAGTTAAAATACCTTGCATCTATCTCATTACCAGATCCTCTTAGCTCATCTAAGCATAGATAGGTACTAAGGTTATTTAGTGCTAGTTTAGAAGCTAGGTTAAAAGATAGTTTGTTTTTCT
>NZ_POYR01000142.1:0-76094 GCF_002912425.1 Campylobacter concisus | reverse complement strand
GTCATAATATAATCCCTTTAAAATTTAAAGAAGAGCTATGAAAAAAGAAAATTCCAAACTATTTTTACTATTATTTTTGGGCGCGCTTTCGGCATTTGGCCCATTTGTCACAGATCTTTACCTGCCAGCACTTCCAGCCATAACTGAGTGGTTTGGCACAAGCGTTTCAGCAACCCAGCTAACTCTTACAACCTCGATGGCAGGCCTTGCGATAGGCCAGCTAATAGTTGGTCCAATCAGCGATAAATTTGGGCGAAAAACGCCACTTACCATCTCGCTCATCATCTACACGATAAGCACGATTTTTATATTTTTTGCGCAAAATATCCAGTTTTTTATCTTTATGCGCATCATCCAAGGGCTTGCAAGTGCGGGCAGTCTGGTTATCTCAAGAGCCGTTGTGAGCGACCTTTACAAGGGTCACGAGATGACTAAATTTTTTAGTTTGATGATGGTTGTAAATGGTCTTGCTCCGATATTTTCGCCCATAGGCGGCAGCTTGCTGCTTAAATTTACCGACTGGCGCGGCATCTTTATGGCGCTAACGATCATCGGCATTTTGCTATTTATCGCAAATTTTTACTTCAAAGAGAGCCTAAGCCCTGCTAACCGCCTAAAAGTGCCTTTGCTTCAGACCTACAGCGTCTTTGGCAAAATTTTAAGAAAAAAGAAATTTATGCTATTTATTGCGATCCAGACATTTACGATGGCTGCGATGTTTGCCTATATCGCGGCATCTTCTTTTATCCTACAAGAGTTTTACCTACTAAGCCCAGTAAGTTATAGCTTTTGCTTTGCGGCAAATGGCCTAGCCATCGTCATAGGTGCTAGGCTTGCAAGCTTGCTAAATGAACGAAAAGCGCTAAAAACTGGTCTTTTTGGCACCTTGTTTGCTAGCATTTTTATAGCGTTTGTGCTTTGCTTTAAATTTGAAGTGATCGGCGTTATCATCGCATTTTTCTTGCTTTTGCTCTTTACTGGCTTTATCTTACCAACGGCCTCATCACTCGCGATGAATGAGGGCAGAGAATACGCGGGCTCAGCCTCAGCGGTGCTTGGATTTTGCCCATTTTTCTTGGGTGGCATCATCTCGCCACTAGTTGGTCTTGGCGACATTTTTTACTCGACTTCAATAGCCATTTTAACTTGCAGCGTGCTTGCCTTTATCTCATTTTTAGGGCTAAAAAGAGTTGCGTAAAATTTATCTTGTCTCAAACACAAAAACAGCCGATGAGAGCGTTGTAAATTTAAGCGTTAGCAAGATAGAGTTTTTGAAATTTGAGATAAATTTAAGCGAATTTGACGCACTTGTGGCAACCTCCAAAAATGCCTTTAAGGCTTTAAAATTTAATGGCATTTCACCTATAAATTTACCAGTTTTTGCCATAGCAAGTAGTTGTGCAGCGGCTGCAAGAGAGTTTGGTTTTAGTGAAATTTACACTGGGCAAAATGCTCATGGAGATGACTTTGCAAGAGAAATTTTGCCACTTTTAAATGGCAAAAAGGTTCTTTATCTAAAAGGCAAAGATAGTGCTTCAAATTTCTTAGAAATTTTACAAAATGGTGGCGTAAATATAAAGGCGGTCGTTGCCTATGAAAATGTCTTAAATCCTTGCAAAATGGAGCTAAAACCGCCAAAAAATAGCATTTTGATCTTCGCATCTCCGATAAATGTGAGAAATTTTCTAACTAACTTTGGCTGGGATGAGAGCTATCAGACGATAAGCATAGGAAAGGTAACTGCAAAAGAGCTAAAATTTAGCACGCCACTTGTTAGTCAAAGTCAAGATATAAACGCTTGTATCGCACTTGCCAAAACGTTACTTTAAGCAAAGAATTTATATAATTTTATTGCCTGAGTGAAGCGAGTCAGCATTTTACGGGGTCCAACACTTTTTTGTTAGCGAAAAGGTATGGGTGCCTTGCGATGTGGCTTCGTTTGAGCCTTAAACAGCGAGAAGTTGCAACCTTTTGGTATCCATCTATTTGCAAGATTGGCTTTGTTTATGGGCCACTCTTCTATGCGACGCCCACTTGGGTTTTTAAATTTACGGAGATAATATGAACATTCTCATAATAGGAAGTGGCGGCCGCGAATACGCCATTGCTCTAAAACTAAAAAGTGAAAAAAATATAAATTTATACTTTGCGCCTGGAAATGGTGCGACCTCACGCCTTGGTGAGAATTTAAACATAAAAGACTTTCATGAGCTAGCAAATTTTGCCAAAAAAAATAGTATCGAGCTAACTATCGTGGGACCTGAAGCGCCACTTAGCGAAGGCGTAGTGGATATATTTAAAAAAGAGGGTTTGCTCATCTTTGGACCAAGCAAAGCAGCAGCCAGACTTGAAGCTAGCAAGGCCTATATGAAGGACTTTTTAGCTAGAAATAATATAAAAACTGCAAAATATTTAAACACAGACGATAAAGAAAAAGCATTTAAATTTATCGATACCCTAAGCGCTCCGATGGTCGTAAAGGCTGATGGGCTTTGCGCTGGAAAAGGCGTGATCATCGCAAATTCCAAAGAAGAAGCCAAAGAGGCAGTTAGTGACATGCTAAGTGGGGCTAGCTTTGGTGATGCTGGTAAATTTGTGGTGGTTGAAGAGTTTTTGGACGGCTTTGAGCTTAGCTTTTTTGCCATTTGTGACGGCGAAAATTTTGTAAGCTTGCCAGTGGCGCAAGACCACAAACGCCTACTCGATAACGACGAGGGTCCAAATACTGGTGGCATGGGCGCTTACGCTCCAAGTCCGCTTGCTTCAAAAGAGCTGATAAAAAGGGTCGAAGAAGAGGTTGTAAAGCCAACTTTAAAAGGGATGAAAAACGAGGGTAGTCCGTTTTGTGGAGTGCTTTTTGTGGGGCTGATGATCGTGAAAAATGAGCCTTATGTGCTTGAGTTTAACGTGAGATTTGGCGATCCTGAGTGCGAGGTCTTGATGCCATTAATCGACGGAAATTTGAGCGAAATTTTACTAAATGCTGCAAAAGGCGAGCTAAAGCCTATCAGCTTAAAAGATGAATTTGCTGTTGGCGTCGTGATGTCTAGCAAAAACTATCCGTATAAAAGCAGCCCAAAGGCTAAAATTTCAGTTTTAAATGATGTAAAAGACGCCCATATAGCTTACGCAGGTGTGAGCAAAGAAGGTGATGAAATTTACGCAGATGGGGGTAGAGTGCTAGTCTGCGTGGCGACTGCAAAGAGCATAAAAGAGGCACGTGATAAGGCCTATGAGCTTTGCGAAAATGTCAAATTTGACGGAGTACACTTTAGAAGAGATATCGCGTGGCAGGCTCTAAAATGAGTATGCAGATAGAAGAGAAGCTTCAAAACGAAGAAATTTCACTTGCTCCTTTTGCTAAGAGGATTATGGCGTTTTCTATCGATGAGATCATAGTTTCGTTTCTTTTTATGATCATCTATTGGGAGCCTCTTTCTACTAGCACTAACTATGATGATGCTAGAAATTTAGTATTAAATTTATTTTGGCAAGTGGTCGCTTTAAAAGTCATCTATCACACATTTTTTGTTTGGTATTATGGTGCAAGCCCCGGGCAGATGATAACAAAGACTATGTGTATAAATGTAGAAATTTTAGATAAGCCAAATTTAACTCAAAGTCTTGTTAGGGCGATATTTAGGATAGTTAGTGAAGCTTGTTTTTATCTTGGCTTTGCGTGGGCACTTTCAAACCCTGCAAGGCAGACGTGGCAAGACAAAATAGCAAAAACAGTGGTGATAAATGCGTAAAATTTTATTTTTAATTCCGGTTTGTGTTTTTAGTTTAAGTGCAGCAGTGCAAGATGTGCAGCTATTGGCTGATGATGTGAAGCAAGATAAGGGCATCGTAACGGCAAATAAAAATGTCGTTGTATATTCGCAAGAGTATCTTGTTACGGCTGATTGCGCTGTCTATGATCAAAATAGCTCCGTCATCGAGCTTTTTGGCAATGTCAATATGATGAAGGGTAAAGACGAGGTCTCTCGCTCAAACTACGCCAAGCTAAATTTGAAAAACAACAACGCTGCCTTTGAGTCACTCTTTATGATGAACAAAGACATGGAAGTGTGGATGAGAAGCGACGAGAGCAGCTCTGATAGCGAGTATTACAGAGTAAGAAAGGCTATGGTTTCAAGCTGTAATGTCCAAGATCCTGACTGGAGCATCACTTCAAGCTCAGCCATGCTAAATAAACAGAGTAAATTTTTGCACCTTTTTAACCCAGTCTTTCGCATAGCGAATGTGCCAGTCTTTTACCTGCCATACTTTGGCTTCTCAACTGATACCACAAGAAGGACAGGTCTTTTGCCGCCAGAGCTAGGATACGGCAAGTCAGAGGGTTTTTACTATAAGCAGCCAGTATATTTTGCGCCTTATAATGAGTGGGATCTAGAGTTTGATCCGCAGATAAGAACAAACAGGGGCGCTGGAATTTACGGTGCTTTTAGATTTACTGATTCGCCTGATTCAAGAGGTGAGATCAGCTTTGGTTCATTTACTGATAAAAACAGCTACCGAGCCAAGCAAAAAAGCGAGACTTCAAACAGAGCTGAGCTAAAAAACAAAACTCACAAAGGTGTCGGGCTAAAATATGAAAGAGATAAACTCATAAAATACCTTAGCGAGGCCGATCTGCAAGAGGGCATGTGGATAGATGCAACCAAGCTAAATGATATAGACTATCTAAATTTAAAGGGCAGAGACGATGACTACGACTCACTTGTGACCTCTAAATTTAACTACTTCATAGCAAATGACGATCACTACTTTGGCGCCTATGCGAAATACTACATAGATACCGAAAAGATCGGCTCAAAGAACGAAAACAAAGATACGCTTCAAGAGCTTCCATCGCTTCAGTATCATAAATTTACAGACGATATAGTCTTGCCAAATATCTTATATTCAATCGATCTTCAATCGCATAGATATGATAGAAAGATAGGCGTTAGAGCAACTCAGTATGAATTTACTTTACCAACTTCAGTACATGTGCCACTGTTTGATGATAGCCTAACATTTTCATTTTATGAGTACCTTTACGCTTCAAGGATAAACTACGAAAACAAGATAAATTCATTTGATGACAAAAGAGAAGATAAGCACGCAAATTTTGTAAATAACTACCATAAATTTGCTCTTCACACAGACCTTGCAAAGGCGTATGAGAGCTTTTATCACACTTTAAATTTTGGTGCTGAATATTTGCTACCAGGGTATAGAAAAGGAAATTTAGACGACGAGTTTATCTATGACAAAGATCTAAATGAGTATGAAAATTTCTTAGCTCAAGATCAAAGTAAAGAAGAGGTTTCTGGCTATTTGACGCAGTATTTCTTTAACGGCAGTGGCAGAAAGGTTGTCAAACACAGCATCTCACAAGGCTACTACACAAAAGATGATGAGTATTCAAATTTAAAAAATGCTATCTACCTATATCCGTTTGAGAATTTTAGCGTTTACAACAAGCTTGAGTACTCACACAAAGATAGAGAGCTTAAAAAGGTGCAAAACGGACTTTACTATACGCACGATCTATTTTGGATAAATATGCTCCACACGATGAAAAAGAGCGACAGCAAGGCTAAAAATAGTGCAACAAAAGATAGCTACTTTACCAGCAGTGCTGGTGTAAAACTTCCGCATCAATATAGCCTAATTGGCGGCTGGCAATACGACCTTGAGAGAAGCTACACAAAGAGCTGGAGAGTTGGCATACTTCATCAAAGGAAGTGCTGGAACTACGGGCTAATTTATCAACACGATGTCGAGCCAACAACAACGACAAATGGCTCAGCCTCAACTAAGAAAAGCGGCATCTACTTTACTATAAATTTCTATCCGATGGGCGGCTTGCACTATGATTTTTCACAAAGCAGCACCACTTCATCAAGTAGCAAATAAGATGGCTAGATAAATGGCAAGCGTTAAATTTAAAGATCAACTAGATGCAGCTAACAAGCTCATCGAGATCTTGCCAAAAAAAGAGCTAAATGACGCTAAGACGATAGTTCTTTGCATGTCGCTTGAGTCAGTTATCCTGACTGATGTGGTTTGCAGGGGGTTAAATTTGAGCTACGAGATGCTCTTTAGCGAGCCAATCCCTGCGCCAAACAACAGCGAATGCGACGTAGCGATAGTTAGCGAAACAGAAGATATCGTGCTAAACGACCCTCTTATAAAAGCTTTTAACATAAGCTATGACTACATCTACGGCGAAGCACATAGAAAATATGAAGAGAAAATTTTAAAAAATGTCTATAAATATAGAAAAGGAAATTTGATAGGAGAGCTAAAGGGCAAGAATATTTTACTGATCGATGAGGGGTGTGAGACTGGCATGACGGCACTCATCTGTATAAAGACGCTGCTTGATGTGAAGGTAAAATCCATCTCATACGCAACGCCGATGATAGCCACTGATGTCTTTGCAAATTTAAATGATATGGTCGATGAAATTTACACGATAAACAAGATCGTTGATTTTATCGATGTGGATTCGTATTACGAGAAAAAGATCGAGGCTACGAGCGAGCGCATCATGTCGATATTAGAAGAGAGCCCTCACTATTTACCGTTACAAAAACAACAAGGAGATAAAAATAATGCAATATAGTATAGAAGTCAATAATCAGGTCGAAATTTTTGACCTTAATAAAGTAGCTAAACAAGCTAGTGGGGCAGTGCTTTTAAGGGTGAAAAACACCGTAGTTTTAGCAACTGTGACAAGAGAAGATGTGCAAGTTGAAGAGGACTTTTTGCCTCTAACAGTGCAATACATCGAAAAAGCTTACGCTGCTGGTAAAATCCCAGGTGGTTACGTCAAGCGCGAGACCAAGCCAGGCGACTTTGAGACGCTAACAGCTCGCATCATAGATAGATCACTTCGCCCACTTTTTCCAAAAGGCTACGCATACCCAACACAGATCGTTGTCATGGTGCTTTCAGCTGATCCTGAGGTTGATTTACAAGTTGTGAGCCTAAATGCGGCTTCAGTTGCACTTTACCTTAGCGACATCCCTGTAAATCGCCCAGTTTGTGGCGTAAGGGTTGGCTACATAGATGATAAATTTGTTATCAATCCAAGCAACTCTGAGCTAAAACAAAGCGCGATCGATCTTTACGTTGCTGGTACAAAAGATGAGCTTTTGATGATCGAGATGAGAAGCTTGCCTCAGCAAACTACGCAGCTCATACCGATGGTAGCGATCGAGCCGATGATAGATCCTAGCCTAAGCGATAGCATGGCGCAAAAGCAAGTGATGAATGAATTTAGTGAAGATAAGATGGTTGAGGCGATCGACTTTGCTGGCAAGGCTATACTAAGAGCTAGCAGCGCTTATGAAGAGGCGTTTAAAGAGCATAAAAAAGAGGATGCCACACTTGAGCTAAAACCAGAGATAGAAAACGAAAATATCGCTATTTACATCGATAAATTTTATAAAGCAGAGGTTAAAAACGCGATCAATCAAATGGCAAAGAGCGAGCGTGCAAGCGAGCTTGGCAAGATCGCTAAACAAATTTCAAGCGATGAGGTAGCTCAAAAAGAGGGCTGGGACGAGGCTGTCATCTCAAATGTCCTTGGCAAATATAAAAAGAAAATAGTAAGAGAGCAGATCATAAACGAGGGCGTTAGAGCCGACGGACGCGGGCTTGAAGAGGTTAGACCTATTAGCATCGAGACAAATGTCCTTCCAAACGCTCACGGCTCATGCCTCTTTACAAGGGGTCAAACTCAGGCGCTGGTTGTCGCCACTCTTGGCACAGATAGTGATGCTCAGATGTATGACATCCTAACTGAAAAAGCTCCTTTGGTTGAGAAATTTATGTTTAACTACAACTTCCCAGGCTTTAGCGTCGGCGAGGCAAGCCCACTTAAAGCTCCTGGCAGACGTGAGCTTGGACATGGCAATTTAGCTAAGCGTGCCCTTGCTCCAAGCATCGATTTAGCTTCTCCATATACGATAAGGGTCGTTTCAGAAATTTTAGAGAGTAACGGCTCAAGCTCTATGGCTAGCGTTTGCGGTGGTTCGCTCGCACTTAGAGCAGCTGGGGTCAATACCCAAAAACTAGTCGCTGGTGTTGCGATGGGTCTTATATTTGAAGGTGAAAAACACGCTGTTTTAACTGATATCATGGGGCTTGAAGACCACGACGGCGATATGGACTTTAAAGTTGCTGGCACAAGTGATGGCATCACAGCGCTTCAGATGGACATCAAGCTTGGAGGCATCAGCCTAGAAGTGCTAAAAGAGGCGCTTTATCAAGCAAAACGCGGCAGAGAGCACATCCTTGCTCTAATGACACAGGCTGATAAAAATATAGAGATAAACGAGGATGTATTGCCAAAACTTGAGCTATTTAGCGTTGATCCAAGCAAGATCGTAGATATCATCGGTCAAGCTGGCAAGACTATAAAAGAGATCATCGAGAAATTTGAAGTTTCGATCGACCTTGATAGAGAAAAAGGCGAGGTCAAAATCGCAGGCGGCGCTAAGAAAAACGTCGATGCAGCAAAAGACTACATCATCTCTATCACTTCAAAGGAAAACTCTCGCTCGTTTGGCAAAAAGCCGTTTAAACACGACAAAGACCGTGTAAAACCGACATTTAATATCGGAGATGAGTTTCTTGGAAGCGTAAAAAGCGTGGTTGATTTTGGAGTATTTATCGAGCTAAAAGACGGTGTTGATGGTCTGCTTCATATCTCAAAGATAAAGAGCCCATTAAACGTAGGCGATCAGGTAAAAGTGTGTGTGAGCGAGCAAAAAGGAAACAAAATTTCGCTCTCTTTGGTTGAATAAATTTTTAAAGGATAGATGATGAAATACAAAAAGTTGCTTTTTCCAATAGGAGCAGGGGACGATATCGAGCCAAGAATTTATGGTGCTTTAAAGGTTGCACAATGGTTTAAAGCTCACATGGAGATCCTCACTTGCCAACTAGATCCAAGCGTGGTTTATAATATGAAAATGACGCTTCGTGGTGGAGTGCTTTTTGAGGAATTTTTAAAATCAGCCAAATCAGAGCTTGCGGTTGAGCACGAAGAGAACGAAAAGCTTTTTAATAAAATTTGCGCCGAGCTAGGCATAAAGGTGAGCGACGAGGTCATCGAAGATGTCTGCACTGCAAATTTCACGATCCATAATGGAAAAAGAAGCGCCATAGTCGAGCAAGAGAGTAAATTTTGCGATCTAGTCGTAGCTGCAGTGCCACTTGATGGCAAGATCACTGGCACATTTGAGTCAGCTGTTTTAAAAAGTGGCAAAAATGCGATCGTTATCCCTAGGAAGATGCGTGAATTTAGGGCTGATAACATCCTTGTAAGCTGGACAGGAACGACTCAAAGCTCAAGAGCCCTAACTGGAGCGATCGATCTTTTAAAGAGCGCAAAAAAGGTTCAGTGTATCACTTCAAAAGCAAGTCTTGGCGATAACGCCGAACTAAATCTTAAAAAACTTGAAGAGTACTTTAAGGTTCATAATATCAGTGCTAGTTTTGAAGTTATAGCAACTACAACGATACCTGGCGAGGCACTTTTAAAAGCTGCAAATGATAGAAATGCGGATCTCATCGTAGCCAGCAGATACGGCGAAAACGGACTAATGGAGATGGTCCTTGGCGGAACATCAAGATTTTTCTTAGAACATACAAATATCCCAGTTTATCTATAATGGATTGCGGCTTGGTCCGCGATCTAATTTATTATTTTGCAAATTTTAAAACTCCATTCACCCCTAAGAATTGACTACTAAAATTTGGCTTCGTTTAGTGCTTAGCTCAAATTTTAGAGCCGAAATTACTCGCTCATAAATTTTAAAATTTGATGGAGGCTTTTTTGAATAGAACGCATGCAGTGCGAAGCACTGAAGCATGCCACCTTGAATGTGCGAGGGGTTTGGGGGATTTAAAAAGGGGGATAAGGGGACGTCTTTACTTCGACTTCGTCTCGTAACTGCGAGCAGACCGTAACTCGAGTCCCCTTGTCTCCCTTTTGAATAAAAAGAAATTTACAAATTTAATCAAGCTATCTTTTAAATTTTAAAACTTTCATTCACTCGCAATAATTGGCTACTAAAATTTGGCTTCGCTTACAACTTAGCTCAAATTTTAGAGCCGAAATTACTCGCTCATGAAATTTTAAAATTTGCTCGAGTTTTTTAACTGCATGCGATTTTGCTAGTGCAACGCATGCGGTTTAAAATTTTATCGATATTAAATTTGATAATGTGATTTGCCAGCTCTAATTTTAAAATTTCTCAAACGTTAAATAGCGCAGCGTGACAGCTTGATCCCGCGCTTTGCTCTTGCCACAGACTGAAAATTCTCTAAATTTTAAAGCTATCATTAAGCTTTTATCAAGCGCCTTATTAGCCAAAATTTTGTAAAATCTGCTCATTAAAAAGGATAAAAAATGAGTGAAAATTCTGGCTTTACACACCTACATTTACACACCGAATACTCCCTACTAGACGGAGCCAACAAGATAGAAGAGCTAGCTCATACGCTCCATGACAGAGGCGACACGGCAGCAGCGATCACGGATCACGGCAACATGTTTGGCGCGATTGATTTTTACAAAAAGATGAAAAAAAATGGGATAAAACCGCTAATTGGCATCGAAGCTTACGTGCATAACGGCGAGCAGCTCGATGACAAGAGCACCAAACAGCGCTTTCACCTCATATTAATCGCCAAAAACGAGACCGGCTATAAAAATTTGATGTATCTAAGCTCCATGAGCTACATTGAGGGCTTTTACTACTATCCTCGTATCAATAAAAAAATCTTAAAAGAGCACAGCGAGGGCCTAGTTTGCAGCTCTGCTTGCTTGCAGGGCGAGGTGAGCTGGCATCTAAATTTAAGCGAGCGTAACGTTAAATTTGGTGCTAAAGGCTACGAGCGGGCAAAAGAGGTCGCGCTTGAGT
The DNA here is from genome assembly GCF_002912425.1 of Campylobacter concisus. Lineage (GTDB taxonomy): Bacteria > Campylobacterota > Campylobacteria > Campylobacterales > Campylobacteraceae > Campylobacter_A > Campylobacter_A concisus_AH. The sequence goes on along the minus strand of NZ_POYR01000142.1, from coordinate 65,163 downwards.
ATAAAGAAATTTTTGGCGATGACTTTTACCTTGAGATCATGCGCCACGGCATCGGCGATCAAAGGCGTATAGACGATGACATTTTGCGTATCGCAAAAGAGACTAGCATCAAGGTCATCGCTACAAACGACACCCACTACACTTTTAAAGAAAGAGCCGCTGCGCACGAGGTTTTCATGTGCATCGCGATGAACAAAACCTTAGACGATCCAAACCGACTTCGCCACAGCGTCCATGAGTTTTTTGTCAAAAGCAAAGAGCAGATGAACGAGCTATTTTTAGACATCCCTGAAGTGATAGAAAATACCCAAGAGATCGTGGATAAGTGCAATCTTGAGATCAAGCTTGGCAACCCAACTCCGCCAAATTTTAAATTTACTCTTGAGTGTGCCAAGGAGAGAAATTTGACCCTTCCAGAGCCAGAAAACAGATATAGCTTCAAAAATGACGCTGTATTTTTTGAGCATGAGTGCAGAAAGGGTCTTGAAGAGAGGCTGAAATTTGTCCCTGAAAATTTACACGAAGAGTATAGAAAGCGCCTTGAGATAGAGATCGGCATCATCAATAAGATGAATTTCCCAGGATATATGATGATCGTTTGGGACTTCATCAACGAAGCCAAGCGCAGAGGCGTGCCAGTTGGTCCAGGACGTGGCTCTGCGGCTGGTAGCCTGGTCGCTTACTCGCTAAAGATCACCGACCTTGATCCTATCCCATACAACCTGCTTTTTGAGAGATTTCTAAATCCAGAGCGCGTTAGCATGCCAGATATCGACGTGGATTTTTGCCAGAGCAGGCGCGGCGAGATCATCGACTATGTCACGCAAAAATACGGCAAATTTAACGTTGCTGGCGTTATTACATTTGGTAAATTGCTCGCAAAAGGTGTCATTAGAGATGTCGCTAGAGTCTGCGACATGCCTTATGCGGAGGCTGATGCGATGGCAAAGCTTATCCCTGATGAGCTTAACATCACGCTAAAAGACGCCTACGAGAAAGAGCCAAAGATAGCTGAACTAATAAGCCAAAACCCAAAGGCGGCTAAAATTTGGAAATTTGCTCTTGATCTTGAGGGGCTAAACAGAAACGCCGGCCAGCACGCAGCAGGCGTTGTCATCTCAAACGAAGAGCTTTGGAACAAAACCCCGCTATTTCGCCAACCAAACAGCCCAGAAGATCGCTTTGTCACTCAGTATAGCCTCAAATATCTTGAAGACGTTGATTTAATAAAATTTGACTTTCTTGGCCTTAAGACGCTAACGGTTATCGATAATGCGATCAAGCTCGTTAAACAGCGCACTGGCAGAGACATCATCTGGGAGCAGGTCGATAAAAACGACTCTGGCGTTTATAAAATGATACAAAGTGGCCAAGCCATCGGCATCTTTCAGATAGAGGGCGAGGGCATGAGAAAGCTAGGAACTAGCCTGCGCCCAGACTGCTTTGAGGATATCGTCGCGATGCTGGCACTTTATCGCCCAGGACCGATGGAGAGTGGTATGCTTGATGACTTCGTCAAAAGAAAACATGGCGAGGCGGAGATAACATACGCATTTAAGGAGCTTGAGCCGATCCTTGCGCCAACATACGGCGTCATCGTCTATCAAGAGCAAGTCATGCAGATCGTGCAAGCCATAGGTGGCTTTAGCTTAGGCGGGGCGGACCTTGTGCGCCGTGCGATGGGTAAAAAGATCAAAGAAGAGATGGATAGGCTAAAGGGAGAGTTTGTAAAAGGTGCTGAGGCAAAAGGGCTAAATGGTCAAAAAGCGGATGATCTTTTCGAGCTAATCGTTAAATTTGCAGGATATGGCTTTAACAAGTCTCACTCCGCAGCCTACGCTTATGTCACATTTCAGACGGCTTATCTGAAGGCTTACTATCCGGCTGAATTTATGGCAGCACTTCTAACAAGCGAGGAGAGCAACGTCGATAAGATCGTTCGCTACATCGATGAGATAAAACGCATAAACATCGATACTTTGCCACCATCTATCAACAAATCAACCAAAGAATTTAGCGTCGTTAAAAATGGTGATCACGACGGCATTATATTTGGTCTTGGAGCGATTAAGGGCGTTGGTGGAGCGGCAATTGAGAACATCATCGCTGAGCGTGACGCAAAGGGCGAGTTTAAGAGCATGGACGACTTCGTCTCAAGGATCGATCCATTTAAGGTCAATAAAAAGGTCTTTGAAAGCCTTATTAAAGCTGGCTGCTTCGATGAGTTTGGCTTTAGTCGAAAGATGCTTTTACAAAATGTAGAAAATATCGTAGAAGCTTGCAAAAATGCAGCCCAGATACGTAAAAATGCAGCCGAGAGTCTCTTTGGCGAAGATGATAGCATGAATGATGTGAAGATAAATTTCGTCACTATAGATGATGAATTTGACATCAAACAGATCTTGAAATTTGAGCAAGAGAGCGTTGGCATCTACCTCTCAGGCCACCCACTTGATGACTATAAAGACGAGATAAATAAGATCAAATACACGCTAAGCTCGGAGTTTGAGACCTTGCCGCAAAGTGCTGAAATTTTGGTGGTTGGCAAGATCGAGGACTTTAACACAAGGATCACAAAAAGCGGCAAAAAAATGGGCACTATAAATGTGCTGGACTTTCACGGCAATATCGAGATCGCCGTCTTTGAAAGGGAGCTTGGCAACATCGAAGATATCGTAAAAGACGAGGCAAAACGCGATCTGCCTTATGCATTTAGGATAAATATCTCGCGCGACGATCAATTTGTAAGGACAAATTTAAATGAGGTTTATAGCCTAGAAGATGCGCAAAATTTAGACTTTAAGACAAGAAAGCTAAAGCAAAACTCTAAATTTAGCAAAAACGAAGAGGCGAGCGCTCCTCAAAAAGTAAGAGAGTATGCCGAGCTGGAGGTGCTTTTAAGCCTTAGCGAGCTTAGCAGGCAAAAGCTAGAGCAAATTTACTCGCTAGTTTTTAGCAAAAATGCGCCAAATAATCAAAAACGGCTAATTTTGAAGATAAAAAATGAAGCAACTGGCGAAATTTTCATCTATAAGACCGAATTTATCGTAAGTGATGATGTAGGCGAAGAGATAGAAAAACTCGCTGCTTCGGCGTAAATTTAAGGACGAGAAATGTTTGATATTTTTAGAAAAAAGAGCCATTTTTTAGACGAGCTTGGCATAGATAAAAGTAACTGGAGTGAGCTTTTTAGCGCTTGTCTTGGCAGAGCGATGCTGCTTCAAAAGAGATTATTTAAGCAAGTGGTTGAGGCTAGCAAGTGGCAGGCTGACTTTGAAAGTGGCAAAATTTGCTTTGACAAGCAGGAGTTTGATATGCAGCTTATCGGCTCTGAGAGCTTTTCGTCTAACACTTGGCTTTGGGGCTATGAAAATGTAAATGGCTTTGATGAGCGCTTGCTTGGTCTTGCAAACAGGGCGCGTGAGTTTGGTGAGAAATTTGGGCTTGAAGCGTTTAGCACGGCGCAGTTTGAGCTGGACGAAAATGTAAATGGTCATACGCTCAGCATGGTTGCTTGCGTGGCGCTTGGCGAGGAGCTAAGCTATTATAAGATTGATTACGACGGAGGTGCTGCGTACGTGGCATTTAGGGCGGAGACTATCTTTAAAGAGCCAGTTTTAGCAAACGAAGTAGTTAGCGTAGTAAATGAGTGCATAAGCGCCTATGAGCTAGATCACAGGCTTTTTATAAAAGGACTTTTGCTGGGCAGCGAGATAAAATTTAGCGAAAACAAGGATGAGATAGTAGCTAAGCTTAAAGATGAACTTAGCTTCAAATTTGATGATCTAAATAGACTTATAAATATTTCAGGTGCGATTTAGCAATAATTCAGCCATATTTTTGAGCCTAAATTCATACAAAAGGTTTGAAATTTTGTCTGCTGAGCATAAATTTAGTCCAAGATCACTTGCAACCATTTTGTAATAAATTTGAGGATTTTGGCTTAGATCAATAGGTGGTGATTTCGAGCTTTTAGAGAGCTTTTTAGCTCCGTCTAAAAGTAGCTTGTGGTGGATAAATTTAGCATTTAAAAAGCTAAAATTTAGCCTTTTTGCAAGGTATCTTTGAGCTAGCGTGCAAGGCAGCAAGTCCTCGCCTCTAACGACTAAATTTACCCCCATATCCTCATCGTCTATGATACTTGCAAAGTTGTAAGCTGGGGTAAAATCCTTTTTATAAATGACAAAATCGCCCATCTGCGCTGCCACTTGCCTGCCAAGCTCGTCGTTTTCATCCACGCTTAGTCTGATAGCGGTTTTGTCTTTTATAAATTTTAGCTTTTTATCTTTGCAAATTTTAGTGTAAATGCCGTTTTCATAGGCATCTTTGGTAGCTCTTGTGCACTCACAAATGTAAATTTCACCTAGCTTTTCAAGTGCGTTTTCGTATCTTTTGGCTCTTGTTTTGAAGCTAAAATTTTGCTCAAAGTCATCTATACTTTTAGCACCTTTGTCATAGCAAAGCCCCAGAAATTCTAAAACGTCAAAGATATTTTGAACAAATTCGCGCCGGTATCTGCCAAGGTCATAATCATCAATCCTTAAGTGCAAAACGCCGCCCAGTGAGCGCGTCAGAAGATAAGTCAAGATGAAATTGTAGGCGTTGCCAGCGTGTAGGTAGCCACTTGGCGTCGGAGCTATGCGAGAGACTATGCCACCAGATGGTGGCAAATAGTCATTAATCCCTTGGTCTAGCCTCATTTACTCTTAAAGTGCGTCCGCCAAGTTCTTTTTCATTTAGTGCGTCGATCGCCTTTTGGCCCTCGTTCGCGTCGTCCATTTCAACAAAGCCAAAGCCCTTTGAGCGGTCTGTCTCTCTATCTTTTACGATTTTTGCGCGCCTTACTTCACCAAATTGTGCAAAAGCTTCCTTCAACTCTGCCTCTGTCGTTCTATACGACAAATTTCCTACATAAATGTTCACAGGATTATTCCTTAAAAAAATTATCGATCTGATCGATTAGAGAAATAATAGCTTATTTCCGTCAAAAAGATGTAAAAACCAAGAAAAATATTACAAATTTTTAAAAAATATCCTTAAATGCAACAAATCGCAACAGCAAGGTATTATAATATCTATCACTAAACAAAATTTATCCTTAAGTTTAAGTAGAATAATTAAATAAAAAATTACAATTTTTTTATAAACTATTTATAAAGTAAATCATTTTTTACTTTATGGTAAGCCTCTTCGCCAAGCAGATTTTTCACTATAAAAAGCGCAAATTCCATAGAAAAAGCAGGTCCCTTGCCAGTGATGATGTTTTGATCTTTTAGCACGTTTTTATCGCTCACGTAGCCTCTTTTGTCGCTTCTTACATTTTCTTCAAAGCCAGGATAGCAAACAAAATGCTCTTTAAGCACACGAGCTCGCTCAAGCACCATAGGAGCGGCACAAATGGCACAAATTAGCTTACCTTTTTTATCAAATTCTTGCAAAATTTCTCTTAGCTTGGCGTCATTTGCGAGATTTTCTGCACCAGGCAGACCTCCTGGAAGCACGATCGCATCATAGCCTAGCTCCTTCACCTCACGAAGTGTGACATCAGCTTTTACATTTATATTGTGAGCACCCCTGATTTGCGCGTCCTTCAAGCTAGCGATAGATGCTATAGCTCCAGCTCTACGCAAAACATCGACGGAGGTTAGCGCCTCGATCTCCTCAAAACCATCAGCTAGGATTACGGCTACCTTTTTCATAAAATCGTCCTTTCTCGTGTTATCTGTTCGTTAGGATAAATTTTATATAATCAAAGCTTATTTCACAAGAAAGGACAGAGCATGCAAGTAAAAATTATTTACTGCAACTCTTGAAACTATCGTCCGGTAGCTTCTCGTGTAGAAGATGAAATAAAAGCGAACTTTAGTGATGCAAGAGTCGAGTTGGTTGTAGGAGATGGTGGAAATTTCATCGTCGAGGTTGATGGAAACGTTATCTTTTCTAAAAAGGATCGCATCGGAAACGATGAGTCAAGGTTTCCACACGGCGAAGAGATCACAACTCTTATAAACAAATATCTCAAAGAAAAGTCGGCTTAATGCTAACTAGCGGGGCAGGCAACTGCCTCGTTTTATTTTTTTGCCTAAATCCCACTCTCTTTTCTTAGTAAATTTATCTCATCTATTACCATTTGTGGCTTGAGTTCTTTCATGCAAGCATGCGTTTTTAGCGGGCAAACTCGCTTCATACAGGGCATGCAAGCTAAATTTAGATGCACTATCTTTGCAAATTCATTACCCCATGGCGAGGTTTCGCTAAATTTTGTCGGTCCAAAAAGAGCGATCGTTGGCACATGAAAGGCGGCAGCTACGTGCATAGGGCCGCTATCGTTTGTGACGAAAATGCCATTTTTACTAAGCCCAGCTATGCGCTCGCAAAGCTCTTTGACACTGGTTTTGCCAGCCAAATTTTGGCAAGCTACGCCATTTTCTTTTAAAATTTGCTCTATTTTTTCACAAATTTCTTGCTCGCCTTTGCCACCAAAGATAACGATCTCAAACTCATCTTTAAAATTTAGTGCCACCTGTGCAAAGTACTCTGGATACCATCTTTTTGCACTTCCGTAGCTCGCGCCTGGATTTAGAGCTAGTGTTTTTTTAGCTGAAATTTGAGGTGTAAAATGTAGCTTTAGTTGAGTAGAAATTTCGCCCAAGCCAAGGGCATTTTTTACAAAATTTGCATATTTTAGCACCTGATGAAGGATGGTTTTACTCTTTTTAAAGATGGCTTTTTTCTTAGCGTTTATAAAAAATAGCAAAAATTTACTAGCAAATGAGCTTCTAAAGCTAAGAGCTAGATCAAATTTGCCAAGACTTTTTGCACTTTTTGCAAGAGATAAAAGTCTAAATTTAGCCTTTTTGCTCTCATCAACGACTACTTTTTCGCAGTTTGGATGGCTTTTGTAAAGCTCGCAAGCTACAAATGAGCCAAAAAAAACGATTTGTAAATTCTTTTCGTTTTGCACTAAATTTTCGATTGCAGCGCTTGCCATCACGCTATCGCCAAGCCAGGTTGGAAGCTCGATAAAAACTCTCATTTTAAGGCATCTTTTATAACATCAAGCGTAAGAGCGGCGTTTTTTTCGATGCTAAAATTTAAAGAAAGCTCGTAAGCCTTCTCTTGTAGGCTCGCTAAAAGCTCATGGTTTGTGAGAATTTCATCTATAAACTCCAGCGCGCTCTCGTCACTTGGGCTTTGAAGCACAAATTTATCTTCTAAAATCTCGCTAGCGCCATTTTGAGCCGTCGTAAAGACCACGTTTTTAAAGCTAAGTGCCTCCAGTACGACATTTGAAAATGGCTCATAGTGCGTTGGAAAGATAAAAATATCGCTCGCCTCATAAAATTTCGCCGTGCTCTTTTGCTCGCCGACAAAGTAGGCGTTTAGGTCTAGTTTTTTAGCTAGGCGTTTGTAGCTTGAGATGTTTTTGTCTTTGCCTACAATGAGCGTATTTACGGGCGTTTTTAGCTTTGAAGCAAGGAGTAAAAACTCTTTTAGCCCCTTTCTTTTAAAGCCATTTCCCACAAAAAGCAGGGTCGCAAGCTCAAATTTAAGTCCAAATTCCTCACAAAGTGCGAGCTTTGCCTCAGCTTTTTGCACCCTTTGGGGTAAATTTACGCCGTTATAAATGGTCGTGATCTTTTCAGGCTCTATGCCGTAAGTCGCGATGATCTGCTCTTTGATGAAATTTGAGTTTGTGATGATCTTTTGGGAGTTTTTAAAGCACTTTTTCTCTAAGTATGGATAGACGAAATTTAGGGGGTTTAGCCACCAAAAGCTCTTTGTTGCCCTATAAACCTTGTGCACGCCGTCTCCTGCCCTGTAGATATCGGCGCAGCTTACTCGCTCTAGGCTAAAGTAAAACTCGTCCTCTTTTTTTTGGCGTTTTACTTGGCGGTTAAAATTTAGCGCTTTTTTCCAAGAAGATATGCCAGCATCTCCAAGATATGAGCGAATTTCTGTTTGGATATCAAGCTCATTTAGGGCCTTAACAAGCCTTCTTAAGTATCTTTCAGCACCTCCAACTGCGTTTGGATTAGTTCTTAAAAATACTATTTTTTTCATCTATAACTCCTAAAGCCAGTGCCCAGATAAGTAGTATTAATAATTATTAATAAGGCATTTGATTTTTATTTTAAGGGATTTATTTTATCAAAAACAAATAGTAAAATACTTAAAAATAAAATTAAAAAAATTTTAGCTATAATGCCCTAAAAATCGCTAATTTAAGCGATATTGAAGCTAGGAAAAATAATGATAAACATACTTGAGCTTGAAAGCTCTTTAGGATTTGGTGGGCAAGAGCATCGCACGCAGCGTGTGATAAATGGGCTAGATAAGAGCAAATTTAAGGTTTTTTATGGACTAAACTCTGGCTCAAAAAGCCTTGAAAAGCAGATAGAGTGCGAATTTGTCGAGTTTAACCTCAAAAAATCTTTTAATATCTTTGAAATTTTAAAAATTTGCAAATTTGTAAAACAAAATAATATAAAAATCATCTCAACTCACTCAGGCAAAGACGGTACCATAGGCGCGCTTGTGGGCAAAATTTGTGGCGTTAGCGTCGTTCGCACTAGACATTTGCAGCTGCCTATAAGCTCTCCCATACCTTACAACCTAAGCACCAAAGTGGTTGGCGTTTGCAACTCAGTTTGCGCTGATCTTATCAAAAGAGGTGTGAAAAAAGAGAAGGTGCTAAAAATCTACACAGGCATCGACACGCAAAAATACACGCCAGAATTTAAGATAAATATGAAAAAAGAATTTGGCCTAAGTGACGATGTGGTTGGCATTTGCATCGTTGCAGTGCTAAGAGCTGCTAAAAATCATAAGCTTTTAATCGATGCATTTAGCGAGCTAAATTTAGAAAAATCAGCCCTTTTTATCGTGGGCGACGGTCCTCAAAATAAAAATTTACACGAGTATATAAAAGATAAGAAAAATATCTTCATGCTTGGCAACAGAACCGACGTGAGCGACTTTTTGGGCTCGCTTGATATCTGTGTGCTACCTTCAGACATGGAGGCTATCGGTGGGGCGCTACTCGAGGCATCTTCGTGTAAGCTAGCTACTATCGGAAGCGACGTGGGCGGTCTTGGCGAGGCAGTGAGTAATGGCAAAAGTGGATTTTTATTTGAAAATGGCAACAAAGAGGAGCTAAAAAAAGTGCTTGAAAGGCTCATTTTAGATGAAAATTTAAGAAATCAGATGGGTGAATTTGGCAGAGAGTACGTCAAAGAGACATTTAGTATCGAAAAAATGATAGAAAACACACAAAATTTATATATGGAGCTTGTAAAATGAGCGTACCAGTTTTGATGTATCATCACGTGCTTGAAAAGAGCGGATTTATCGCTAGTAGCGTGGATGAGTTTAGATCGCACATGAAATTTCTAGCCGAAAATGGCTATAAAACGTTAAGTATAAATGAATTTATCGCGTACAAAAAGGGTGAGCTTGAGGTTCCTAAAAAGAGTGTTTGCATAACATTTGACGATGGCTGGATGGACAACTACATCTATGCCTATCCTATCGTTAAAGAATTTGGACTAAAAGCAAATATATTTATAATAACTGGCTGGATAGAGGCAGCACAAAAGGCCCATGAGTTGAGGCCTGCTAGCTTTTTAAATGTTGATCACAACGAGTGCAAGAGGCTTGCTCCAAGTAAGCCGCAAGATGTGATCTTAAATTTAGAGCAGATCGAGAAGATGAAGGACTGCTTTTATTTTCATTCGCATACGCACGGGCATTTTGATGGATATTTTGGGCAGCTTAGCTTGGATGAGGAATTTGGTCTTTGCCGTGAGTTTATGAAGAAAAACTTTGGCTTTGAGGATGAGGCACTTTGCTGGCCAAGAGGCAAATATAATGATGAGTATCTAAGTGCTGCTAAAAAGCATGGTTACAAGGCATTTTTCACTACAAAACGCGGCATAAATAAGGCCGATGGCAACTTAGAGGAGATAAAACGCATAGTGACAAAACGCGACGAAAAGTGGCTTAAAAAGACCATGTTTATCTATCAAAATGACTTTTTGGGATCTATTTATGCTTTTCTTAGGAGTTAGAACTAAGCGCTATTTAAAGCTTCTATTTCTAAAGTCTGAGTAAATTTTGCCTATAAAAGGGGTCGAATAGATAAAAAGCTTCTTTTTGATCCTAAAAATGTAGTCGCTCTCGCTCTTTGCGTTGTTTGAGATATCGATACGTCTTATCTTAAATTTATCATCTCCCATGCAAAATCCACCATCTATCACGCTAAAAGCAAAGCCGTAATACTCTTTAACTATCCTTTGCGAAAGCTCGTTAAAATGCCCTTTTGGAAAGCAAAAGCCAAATTCTCTTTTTTCTGGAAATAGCTCTTTTATCTTAGCAAGCGAGCTAGAAAACTCCTCTCTTAGCTTTGCTTCATCGTCACTTCTGCAAGAAAAGTGGCTCGCTGTGTGGCTATCAAACTCAAAGAGCCCACTCTCTTGCATCTGCCTGATCTCATCTAAATTTAAAAAATACTCCGCATCATTGTCGTAGTCGATCTCTTTGTGTTTTTTAAACGAAAAATTGTAATCCTGCCTTTTAAAATCCTTGATCTTATCTGTTATCAAAAAGCAAACGGCTGGGATATTTAGCTCTTTTAAGATGGGATATACAAATTTGTAATTATCAAAATATCCATCATCAAAAGTTAGCAAAATGCTCTTTTTGGAGGCTTTTGACCTGCCAGCAACGATATCTTTAAACTGGCCATAATTTATAAATTGATAACCCTCGTCAAGTGCCATAAGAAGCGCTTTTTTAAATAGCTCTGGCTTAATGGCAAAGTCATTTTCATTGTTATTGCAGTGGTGCATCGTTAGCACGCAAACTGGGTAGTTCATTTTTGCTCCAGTAAATTTCTTATAGCCTCTTTTAGTGCCTTGTGGCTAAAGTTTTCATCCACAAATTTAAAGGCGTTTTGAGAGTAAATTTTGGCTTTTTCAGGCTCATTTATCAGCTCTAAAATGCACTCTTTTAGCGAAATTTCATCTAAATTTCTAGCACAAAGCCCACGCTCTTTATCTTTAACCAGCATGTTCATTGGGGCATTATCATAGACCACGACTGGCACCTTTGAGCTCATCGCCTCAAGTAGTACTGTGCCAAGCCCCTCAGAGTGCGAGGCAAATACATAGATATCAAAGCTTTTTATAACATTTGCTGCGTCATTTCTAAAGCCAGTGAAGACGATCTTATCTTTTTCATCAAACATAGAGGCGATCTGCTCTTTTGTGCCATCACTAATGTTGCCAGAAAATACAATAGTCGCATCCTTTGTCTTTAAAATTTCTTTTGCGGCACTTGCAAAGTCAAAGACCCCTTTCTTGCGGTAAAGTGAGGTGAAAGTACCGATGACTAGCTCATCTTTGGCGATATGAAACTCATCTCTAAAAGTGCTTTTTGTGCTATCAATCTTTTCGACATCAACCGTGCTTGGCATAAAAAAGAGCCTATCTTCGCTAACGCCGATGCTTAGGAGATACTCTTTGACGCTACCTGAGATGTATAAAATTTTGTCAAAAAGCTTTTTATGCATAAATTTAGAAACAAACCCCTTTATAGGGAAAAGGTTGTGTCTTTCTTTATAAAATTTAACGCCTCTTTTACGGTAAAAAAGCCCAGCTATGGCGCCGACCCAGCTATCAGTCGAGCCATGTGTGATCACGACATCTATGTTGTTTGATCTTATCACTTCGCAAAGTGCTGGCACGCTTTTATGAAAATTTTTCTTATTCATCTCGTGCGTGATGACCTTAAATCCATCTTCTTTTGCGATGCTTTCGATCTGCGAATTTGGGTTGCAAAAGAGCATCACTTCATGACCCATTTCACGCATGAAACGCATCTCATTTAGCGTCTTGTTTTGCTCGCCACCCCAGTTAAAAAGCGTCTGCGTATGGAGAATGTTCATTGCACTAGCTCCAAATTTGATCTTATTTTCGTCTTTATCTGCCTCATCTCATCGCTAAAGTCCATTAAAGTCTTCTCGATGCCGTGCTCTTTTATGCCCTCTTTATCGCAAGGCACAAAGTCCCAGTCCTTTTGATATACGATGTGCTTGCCCATGCTTTGGATGCCATTTTGCGCTGTGTAGCCATTTTGCATCAAGCTATTATCCCAAGGTCCCCATTCAAAAGCATTGCTTGGGCCAAAAAAGGCGATCACAGGTACGTCATTTGCTGCGGCTATATGCATGATGGCAGTATCGACGCCGATAAAGAGACTTGAGCGCTTTGAGAGGGCGATCATTTGTTTGAGGCTTAGCTTGCCACCTAAATTTATAGGCTCGCTTTTGCAAATTTTTAGCACATTTGCAAGCTTATTTAGCTCATTTTCTTTGTTGTCACTTGTTAGCACGACCTTTACGCCAAGCTCATTTTCGCAGTAGTCGATGAGCTCTGCCATGCTCTCGTCGTTTGCGCATTTAAACATCCAGCGGCTTGTTAGATGCACGTGCACAAAGCGTTTTGGTAAATTTAGATACTCCACGCTCTCATCTGAAAAGACGCTCACTTTTTTGCTAACCGGCTCAAAGCCCAAAGCCCTTAGCGCGTTTAAATTTAGATCAACCGTATGAGAGAAATTTTCGTAGTATTTTGCCTTTACGCTTAAAAGCTTGTTTATCGCCTTGTGCTTGCCTAAAAAGCCAACTATTTTTTTTATCTTGGCGTATTTTGAGATGATGACGCCGCGGTCTCCAGTGGTCGTTTGCACCGCCATATCGTACTTCTCTTTTTTGATAGCTCTTATAAATTTTAGCTCGGTCATTAGCTTTTTAAAAAAACCAGAATTTGCACTTTGCCTATCATAAATGTGGATTTTATTTATATAAGGATTGCCTTCTATCATCGCTTCTGTGCCTTTGTTTAGGGCAAAGTCGATGGTCGCGTCTGGGTAGTAGTGGTGCAAATTTTCAATGAGCGGTGTTGTTAAAAGCACGTCGCCGATGTTTCTAAATTTAATCACAAGTATTTTCATTTTATATATTTCCAAAATGTGTACTGGGCGTAAAGTCTAGCGATAACGTAGCCAGCAAAGCCCTCTTTGAAGCCACCTTTTAGCACGTAAAGCTTAAAAAATGTCCAAGTTGGGCTTGTAAGCGCCTTTAGCAAATTTCTTTTTGCGCCCATGCTCGAGTAGCGATTTTGCTTGGCGATAAACTGCTCGATGCTCTCATACGCGTAGTGCAAGAAGTGATTTTTAAGCGCGCCAAGCCTTTGCGAGCCGTCATTTAAAACGACCTTTTCATGCACAGCTCTGCCATCAAATTTGGCAAAATTTTTGTTAAAAAGCCTCACCGTGTAGTCTGGATATAGCCCCATGTTTTTTATCGCTTTGCCAAAGAAAAAATTTAGTCTAGCAACGTTGTAAGCCATAAATTTAGGCTCTTTTAGCGTGCTAATAATCTCTTTTTTAAGCTCGCCTGTTATCACCTCATCGCTATCAAGCACAAAGACCCACTCGTTTTTGGCTAGATCCACGCCCTTTTGCTTTTGCGCGCCAAATCCAAGCCAAGCTTGCTCGTGAAATTTCACATTACTAAAGCCATCACAAATTTGCCTTGTGTTATCTTTTGAGCCGCTATCAACCACGATTATCTCATCAGCAAATTTAGCGCTCTCTAACACCTCTTTTAGGTACTTTTCGCTATTAAAAGTCAAAATGACAACGCTTAGCATTTGTACTCATTTTCGTAAAATCTCTTAAATCTTTGGTGAAACCAAAAGTACTCTTCTGGCCTTGCTCTAACCATCTCTTCGCACGCACTGCACTGCATCTGCGTCACTTTTTGCACGGCATCTTCTTTGTCAAACATGCTTATATCTATTGGCTCTTCAAAGCAAATTTCATTTAAATTTTCACCTTTTTGGTAGATAAATGCGTTTATGATTAAAGCATTTGTCTTTTGCGCTAGCACGCTTGCCGCTGGCGTATGAAGCACATCTTTGCCAAAAAACTGCACCTTTATACCCTCTTTTGGTGCCGTGTTTTGATCGACTAAAATTCCTACTATCCGCCTAGCTTTTAGCGCTTTTAAGATATCTTTTGCGCCGCCATCCTTATCGATGAGCTCCACGTCAAACTGCGATCTGTTTGCTCTTAAAATTTTATCCATGACGCTGCTATCAAGCTTTCTGCCAAGCACTGAAGATGGCCCAAAATGAGCTGCGACAGCTAGGCCAAATATCTCCCACTGCCCAAAATGCGCCGTTGTGACGATGATAGGCCGACCAGACTTCATCGCATCAAGCAAAAAGTGCTCATTTTTAAAAACAACTTGCTTAAGTATCTTTTGCTTTGTCGTGTTTTGATTGAGGATGAAATTTATACCAAGATATTTTGCAAAGTTGTAGTAGCATTTTTTAGCGATATCTAGCTTCTCTTCTTTAGTTTTTGTCTCGCCAAATGCAAGGTCTAAATTTGTCATCACGACATGAAAACGCTTTTTTTTAAGCTTCATAAACGCAAATGCTAAAAATTTAGCAAGCATGTTTTGAAGCGAGCTTGGCATTATAAATATAAGAAATTTCAAAGTATAAAAGCCAGCTAGATAGAGCCTATCCATTTAGCAGCCTTTTTGCGAAATTTGCAACCGTTTCAGGGTAAATTTCTCTTATGCAAAAGTCGTTTTTATCGATACTTCTAGCATCTATTTGCTTGCCCATATCAACAACTAAGTTTTTGTCCGTGACGTAGGCATTGCGGTGGCTTGGTCGGTTGCCAAAAAGCGTGATAGAAGGCCTATTTACAGCCCATGCAAGGTGTGTTAGACCGCTATCATTGCCGATTACTAGATCGCAGCTCGCGATAAAATCTATCATATCTTTTATGCTTAGCTTTTCAAGCAGTTTTGCAGAGGTGCCTGAAATGATCGTCTCAGCCCTTGTCTTTTCGCTCTCACTCCCGTAGCAAAGGTAAATTTCGCAACCATCAAGCAGTCTGATCACATCTTTAAATTTGTCATAAATTTTACTCTCTTCACTTGCAAAAGCAGCGATCAATACGCGTTTTTTGTCGCTTTCATTTTTAAATTTTTTGCAAATTTCAAAGCAGGGCGATTTTTTTAAAATTTCACCTCTATCAAAGCCAAAATTTAGAGCATATCCAACAAGGCTTAGGTTTCTAACTATGATATTTTCGTTGTAGTCGATCTTAAATTTATGCCTATAAAGCCTGGCTGCAATCTTTTCTTTGACGCTTTCTCTGCTAAAGCCGTAAATTTCTTTGCCAAGTAGTTTTGCGACGACGGCTGATTTAAAAAGCCCTTGCAAGTCGATGATCTTGTCAAAATTGCCAAGCGTTTTTATGATCTTGTAGCTTTTTTTAAAGCTCTCTTTAAGCGGCAAAACGACTAGCTCGTCGATTAGGGGATGATCTTTTAAAAGGCTTGCAAAACGGGCATCAACGAGCCATGTGATGTGAGCATTTGGGCAGTGCTTTTTGATAAACTGAAGCACAATGGCTGCGTGCACGATGTCCCCAAGAGCGGAGAGCTTGACGATGGCTATTTTTAGTTGATTTTTATCTTGCATTGGCTACTTTAAATATAAATTTTTGGTATGATTTTAAAAAAAAATGCTTAAAAAAGGGCTAAAATGGCGAAAAGTTACATCTGTGTCTTTGACTGCGAGACGATACCTGATGCAAATTTGATAAGAAAAATTTACGGCATCGATGGGAGCGACGAAGATGTGAGCGTGCAGGCGATGGCCTTGCAAAAAGAGGCCAGTGGGAGTGAGTTTTTGCCTGTGATGTTTCATAGAGTGGTCGCGATCTCTGCGGTGATGGCCGATGAGTACGGCAAATTTTTAAAAGTTAGCACGATGGAGGGTAAGGACGAGCGTGAGATCATCGCTAAATTTTTAAAATTTATAAATGATTATAACCCAAGGCTTGTTAGCTTTAATGGCCGTGGCTTTGACCTGCCGATGATAATGGTGCGTGCGATGCGATACAACCTAAATGCGGCGGCTTATTACGAGAGCGAGAACAAAGAGCTAAACAAAAATAAATGGGAAAATTATAGGGCAAGGTATTCGCCTAAATTTCACCTTGATCTGCTTGATTTTATAAGCGATTTTGGAAGTGTTAGAGGGCTAAAGCTTGATACACTTTGTGCTAGCTTAAATTTACCAGGTAAATACGACGTGCACGGCGATCAGGTGCTTGAACTTTACTACGCAGGCGAGCTTGGTAAGATAAACGAATACTGCGAAAGCGACGTGCTCAACACATACTGGCTCTTTTTGAAATTTGAGCTTTTGCAGGCAAATATCTTGCAAGATGACTACATAAATCACCTAAATGTGATGAGTGAATTTCTAGCTAAAAACTGCGCTCACATGGGATATAGTGAGGTCTTTTGCTCTGCGATAAGCGACGAGCTAGCAAGGTTTAGCGGACAGCTAGACTACGAGATAAAGGTAGATAAAGAGGCTTTGAAATTTAGCGAATTTGATGATGTAAGGCCGATTAGCAAAGAGGAGCTAAACCGCGATATGCTAGGCGGTTTGCTTAAAAAAGCAAGCGATCTAAAGCCAAAAGAGCCAAAGAGTAAGACACTTTTTGAAGAGAAAGTGCCTGAGATAAATTTAGACGACGAATAAGCCAAAATGAAAGGAAAAATATGAAAATTTTAGTAACTGGAACAGCAGGATTTATAGGATTTCACCTTGCAAATGCCCTTGTGGCGCGCGGAGATGAGGTTGTTGGATATGACGTGATAAATGACTATTACGACGTAAATTTAAAGCTTGCACGCCTAAAAACGGCTGGTTTTGACGTGAGCGAGATAGACTACGGCAAGCTTATCACCTCAAAAACACATGCAAATTTAAAATTTATAAAAGCAGACCTTGCTGATGAAAAGACGATGAAAGAGCTTTTTACTAAAGAAAAATTTGATGTAGTGGTAAATTTAGCCGCACAAGCTGGCGTTCGCTACTCGCTCATAAACCCAAAAGCCTACATCGACAGCAACATCACAGGCTTTATGAACATCCTCGAGTGCTGCCGCCACAATGAGATCAAAAACCTAGTCTATGCAAGCTCTAGCTCGGTTTATGGCTTAAATGAAAACATGCCATTTTCTACGCACGAGGGGGTCAATCACCCTATAAGCCTCTATGCAGCGACTAAAAAGAGCAACGAGATGATGGCGCACACTTATAGCCACCTATTTAACGTGCCAACGACTGGACTTCGCTTTTTTACGGTTTATGGACCATGGGGACGCCCTGATATGGCGCTATTTTTATTTGTTGATGCGGCACTTAAAGATAAAACCATCGACGTCTTTAACTACGGCAAGATGAAGCGCGACTTTACCTATGTGGACGACATCGTAAAGGGCATTATTAAGTGCATCGACAACCCTGCTAAGCCAAACCCAGCTTGGGACGCAAAGCACCCAGATCCTGCCACCTCAAAGGCGCCGTTTAAGGTCTATAATATCGGCAACAACAGCCCAGTCGAGCTCATGGACTACATCAAGGCAGTTGAGATAAAGATCGGCCGTGAGATCAAGAAAAATTTTCTCCCACTTCAAGCAGGAGACGTCCCAGCGACATTTGCAGATGTGAGTGATTTGGTGGCTGACTTTGACTACAAGCCAAACACAAAAGTAAACGACGGCGTGGCTAAATTTGTCGAGTGGTATAGCGAGTTTTACGGGATCAAAATTTAAATGAGACGTTGCGAGTGGGCCAAGGGCGAGATTGATATAGCCTACCACGATAATGAGTGGGGCAAAGTCATAAAAGATGATAGAAAATTTTTTGAGATGATAGTTTTGGAGGGCTTTCAAGCAGGACTTTCGTGGCATGGAGTGCTTCAAAAAAGAGAGGCTATGAGAGCTGCATTTGACGGCTTTGATCCTGAAAAGATCAAGCTTTATGGCGAGGCTGAGATAGCTAAATTTATGCAAAACGAAGGGCTAATACGCAATAGACTAAAACTAAAATCGCTTGCCACAAACGCCCTTGCATTTTTATCCGTAACGCAAGAATTTGGCAGCTTTTATGACTATTTGTGGGGGCATTTGCTAAAGAAATTTGACCCCAAATTTGACGGCAAACAGATCATCAATCACTATCAAGATATCAAACAAGTGCCGGCAACTACGCCGATGTCTGACTTTGTGGCAAAGGAGCTAAAAAAGCGAGGGTTTAAGTTTCTAGGCTCTGTTAGCACCTATGCCTTTTTACAAAGCGTGGGCGTGGTGGATGATCATATGGACTATTGTTTTTGTAAGTACAAGGCTTGATTAGAATAATTTTTGCACTTTTGGTGCTTTTAAATTTTGCATTTTCTCTTGAACTGCTGCGCCTTAGCGAATTTAAAGATCAAAACGTCAGTGGCTGGCTAGCTAGCGAGAAGTTTGATGGCGTGCGTGCCTACTGGGACGGAGAGAATTTGCTCTCAAGGCAGGGCAAAAAGTTAAATGCACCGCTAAGTTTTACTAAAAATTTCCCTAAATTTGCACTTGACGGTGAGCTTTATGCAAAGGAGCTTAAATTTGAAGAGATTCAAGCAAGCGTGATGGATAAGCTGCCAGATGAAAAGGCGTGGGGCAGGCTTAAATTTCACATTTTTGACGTGCCAGAGGCGAGCGGCGGACTACTTACCAGACTGGAAATTTTGGCTAAATTTCTAAAAAATGAGCCAAATGACAATTTAATCATCATAAAGCAGATAAAAATGCGCGATAACGCTCAATTTTTAAAATTTACTGAGGAGATTATCTTAAATGGCGGCGAAGGAGCTGTGGTGCGTGAGCCAAATGCGCCATACGAGCGAAAACGAAGTAAAAATGCGCTCAAATTTAAGAAATTTAAAGACGCCGAGTGTGAGGTTATCGCCGTAAATAAAGGCAGCGGCAAATACGCCAATTTTGCCGGTTCGCTTACCTGCAAGGCACTTGGAGGCAAAGATGATAAAGAAAAAGCTGGCGAGCCAAAAGAGGGCACTATCTTTAAAATAGGCTCAGGACTAAGCGATAAAAACCGTCAAGATCCACCAAAGATAGGCTCTATCATCACATATAAATTTCAAAATTTAACCGCCAATGGCAAGCCAAGATTTCCTATATTTTTAAGGGTCAGAGAGGATTAAATTTCGTCCGCAATCTCTTTTAACGCCCTAAAAGAGTCAAGCTGCACCCTTTCATCAAAGATAAAGCTTTGAGCCATGATCTCATCGACTTCAAGTCTGTTTTGAAACTCTAAAATTTGCTCTTTAACGCTTTGCTTTGAGCCTATAAAAGAGCACGCCATCATCTCTTCTGTGACGCTTCTTTCTCTATTTTTTAGCTCTATTTTTCTAAAGTCGATCGGCCCAAAATGTGGAGCTTCTATGCCCGTTTTGCCAACCATGGCAAAGACCTCGTCGTTATCCCTTTTTGGTGGCTGCAAATACTCTTTTTCGCCAGTTACTACGTTTAAGAAAAACTGCGTTTGCGTAGTTGCCAAACTCTTCGCTATTTCGTCACTTTGGGCTATTATCGCATTTGCTCCTGCGATGACATAGGGCGCTTTTAAAAAGGGCGATGGTTTGAAATTTTGACGATAAATTTCTACCGCTTTTTCTAGCGCACGTGGTGCAAAGTGCGACGCAAAGGCATAAGGCAGGCCAAACTCAGCCGCCACGTATGCGCTATATATGCTTGAGCCAAGTATGTAAATAGGCGGAAAATTTTGAACTTTTGGATAGGCTTTTACGGCTCTTTTGGCGTTAAAATAGTCCATTAATTCGTTTATTTGCATATCAAATTCCACCTCTCTTGCGCCTCGTCTAAGCACTGCAGCTGTCTCTTGGTCAGTCCCTGGAGCTCTGCCAAGCCCAAGATCGACGCGGTTTGGAAATAGCGTCTCAAGAGTGGCATACTGCTCGGCGATGGAGTAGGGGCTGTGGTTTGGTAGCATCACGCCGCCAGAGCCTACACGCAGGCTCTTTGTATGCTCTAAGATGTGCGCGATGATGAGCTGCGTGGCTGAGCTTGCTAAATTTCTCATGTTGTGATGCTCTGCGACCCAGTAGCGCTTTATGCCGATATCTTCGGCAAAAATAGCTAGTCTAACGGCTGCATCTATGGCTTCTTTTGCGTCACCGCCTTGTTTTATCGGTAGTAAATTTAAGATCGAGACATTCATTTTTTATCCTTTTTTATTTTGTAGATGAGAGATTATAAAGATTAAATTTAAAATAAATTGTAAGTCTATTTTAAATTTATAAAGGCAAAGACCTATCCACGCAGCCTTCAAGCAAAATTTAAAAACTAACCTTGCTTTACTTTTGCTTTACTCTATTTTTGATAAAATTACACACTTTTAATGAAAGGCTTAAACTTGAAAATTTTAGTAACAGGTGGAGCTGGATACATCGGCAGCCACGTAGTAAAAGCACTTTTAAAGCAAGGCAAAGATGAGATAACCATCATCGACAATCTCTGCAAGGGCTCACAAAAAGCACTTGAGGCACTCCAAAAGATAGGAAATTTTAAATTTATAAATGCAAATTTAGAAGATGATCTAAGTGAAATTTTCGCAAATGGCAAATTTGATGCGATCATCCATTTTGCAGCGTTTATAGAGGTCTTTGAGAGTATGAGCGAACCGCTAAAATACTATCTAAACAACACCGCAAACGTCGCAAGGGTGCTAAAATACGCAAAAACTTACAATGTAAATAAATTTATATTTAGCTCAACTGCCGCAGTTTATGGCGAGCCAGACGTGGCGGAGGTGAGCGAGACAACGCCTACAAACCCGATAAATCCATACGGCAGAAGCAAGCTAATGAGCGAGCAGATCATCAAAGACTATGCCGCTTCAAATGAAAATTTCAAATTTGCGATTTTGCGCTATTTTAACGTCGCAGGTGCAGACGAGGAGGGGCTTATCGGTCAAAACTATCCAAACGCCACGCACCTTATCAAAGTAGCCGTTCAAACAGCCCTTGGCAAGCGCGATAGCATGGGTATCTTTGGCGATGACTACGCGACAAAAGATGGCACATGCGTTAGAGACTACATCCACGTTAGCGACCTAGCAGACGCCCACATCAGCGCACTTGATTACATCAGTCAAAATGGTAGCGAAACTTTTAACGTGGGATATGGTAGGGGATTTAGCGTAAAAGAGGTCATCGAGACTGCAAAAAAAGTAAGTGGAGTAAATTTTAAAGTGCTAAATGCGCCAAGAAGGGACGGCGACCCAGCTATCCTCATCTCAAACGCAAGCAAACTACGCTCACTAACAAGTTGGAGGCCAAAAAGAGACGATCTAGCGCTCATCATAAAAACTGCCCTTGAGTGGGAAAAAAGAATTTAAGGATAAGCATGAAAATAGCAGTAATCGGAACCGGATATGTTGGACTAGTGAGTGGTGCATGTTTTGCTAAGATGGGCAACAGCGTGATCTGCGTCGATGTTGATAGCAAAAAGATCGAAGCGCTAAAAAATGGCGTCGTGCCTATATATGAGCCAGGGCTTGCTGATATCGTGAGTGAGTGCTATAAAAATGGCTCGCTTAAATTTAGCACGCAGATAACTGAGGCGCTAGAGCATGCAGATGTGCTATTTATCGCAGTTGGCACACCTATGGGCGCTGATGGACAGGCGGATTTAAAATATGTGCTTTCAGTTGCCAAGTCAATCGGAGAAAATTTAAGCAAACCGCTAATCGTAGTCGATAAATCAACCGTTCCAGTGGGCACTGGAGCTAAGGTGCATGAGGTGATCGAGGCTGAGCTTAAAAAGAGAAATGTAGAGGTTAAATTTGAAGTCGTCTCAAATCCAGAGTTTTTAAAAGAGGGCGCGGCTGTTGAGGACTTTTTAAAGCCAGATCGCGTAGTTATCGGAGCTAGCAGCGAGTGGGGCTTTAGCGTGATGAGAGAGCTTTACGAGCCATTTATGAAAAATCACGATAGGCTCATTTGCATGGACGTAAAATCAGCCGAGATGACAAAATACGCTGCAAATTCGATGTTAGCAACCAAAATAAGCTTTATAAACGAGATAGCAAATATCTGCGAACGCGTGGGCGCTGATGTAAATTTAGTAAGAAAAGGCATCGGCAGCGACTCAAGGATCGGATATAGCTTTATCTATCCAGGCTGCGGATATGGCGGTAGCTGCTTTCCAAAGGACGTCGAGGCACTCATCTACACAGCTAGACAAAATGGCTTTGAACCAGAGCTTTTAAACGCGGTCGAGTCAAGAAATAAGGCTCAAAAAAGAGTGCTTTTTGATAAAATTTATAACTTCTTTGGCGGCGATCTAAAGGGCAAAACAATCGCACTTTGGGGACTTGCGTTTAAGCCAAATACCGATGATATGAGAGAGGCTAGCTCGCTAACTTTGATAAAGCTTTTAGACGAGGCTGGCGCAAAAGTAGTCGCTTACGATCCAAAAGCGAGCGAAGAAGCTAAAAAATATATGCCAAATTTAGATGTGAAATATGCTAAAAATAAATATGACGCTCTTAATGGCGCCGATGCTATGGTGCTTGTGACAGAGTGGAGCGAGTTTAGATCGCCTGATTTTATGGAGATCAAAGAGAGGCTAAAAAATGCCGTCATATTTGACGGACGCAACCAGTATAACGCTAAAATTTTAGCCGAGCATGGATTTAAGTATTTTCAGATAGGCGTCAAAGCGTGAAGCAAATTTTATCTCTCATAGCTTGTTTGCTACCTTTTGTGCTTTTTGCTAGCGATGAGGCAGGCAAAAGTGAAGCAAAGACGCAAGAACAGGTTTTTGAGTTGCCCGTCTCAAAGATACCGAATGATTATTTTAAATATGAAGCTTCATTTTTTAAAGAGGTGCAAACGGATTGCGAATTTGCTATGCTAGAGGGCGGAGGCTTAGATAAAAAAGAGGATAAAAGCGGGGTTTATTATGAATTTAGCGCAGATGATGAACCGCTTAAGCCTTGCAATGGCAAAAATAAAAAGAGGCAAATTTATTATGAATTTACTCAAATTTTGCCTGGCATTAGCCCCATTAAGATCGTAACCCCACAAGGCGTGGGCGCAGAGATAAGAATTTATGAACGTGTAGAAATAATAAAACCAAAAATTTTAAAAAGGAAAGAGAAATGAAAATAGCAGTAGTAGGACTTGGATATGTGGGACTTCCACTAGCAGCAGCTTTTAGTGAAAAGTACGAAGTAGTCGGCTTTGACGTAAATGCAAAACGTATAGAAGAGCTTAAAAGTGGCTATGACAGAACGCTTGAGCTTAGCAACGAGCAGATGAAAAAAGCGATCGATAATGGCATGAAATTTAGCCTAAATTTAGATGACATCAGAAGTTGCAACTTCTTCATCGTAACCGTCCCAACTCCGATAGATAAGAACAAACGCCCTGATCTAACCCCAGTGGTAAAAGCGACTGAGAGCGTGGCAAAAGTGCTTAAAAAAGGCGACATCGTTGTCTATGAAAGCACCGTTTATCCAGGCGTTACAGAAGAAATTTGCGTGCCACTTCTTGAAAAAAGTGGGCTTAAATTTAACAAAGACTTCTTCTGCGGCTACTCTCCAGAGCGCATAAACCCAGGCGATAAAGAGCACACTGTTACAAAGATCAAAAAGATCACAAGTGGCTCAACTCCAGAGATCGCAGACAAGGTCGATGAAATTTACCGCTCTATCATCACAGCTGGCACTCACAAAGCTTCAAGCATCAAAGTGGCAGAGGCCGCAAAGGTCATCGAAAACACTCAGCGCGACATCAACATCGCCTTTATAAACGAGCTTGCGATGCTGTTTGAAAAGCTTCACATCAACACCATAGACGTGCTTGAGGCCGCGGGTACTAAGTGGAATTTCTTAAATTTCCGCCCAGGTCTAGTCGGCGGTCACTGCATCGGCGTAGATCCATACTATCTAACTCACAAAGCTCAAGAGGTAGGCTACAACCCTGAAATGATCCTAGCAGGTCGCCGAATCAACGATGATATGGGCAGATATGCAGCCGATCAAGTGATAAAACTAATGATAAGAAAAGGTGTACTTATCAACAAAGCGCGCGTGCTTGTTCTTGGTATGACATTTAAAGAAAACTGCCCAGATATAAGAAATTCTCGCGTTATAGACGTGGTTGATGAGCTAAAAGACTTTGGCTGCAAGGTCGATGTGACTGATCCTTGGGCTGATAGCGCTGAGGTAAAACATGAGTACGGCTTTGATCTAGTAAAAGAGTATAACCTAGACGACTACGACTGCATCGTGATCGCCGTAGCTCACAATGAATTTAAAAAGCTCAACCTAAAAGGCCACTTGGTTTATGATATAAAAAATATCTACCCAGAGGCTGACGCTAGGCTGTAAGGAATTTAGTGCACAAAGTAAGCGTAAATTGTAAAATTTTACTTATCTTTCTGGCTGCTTATCTGTTTGGATTTGCGGCTAGGATGCTTTGGGTATTGTGGGCAAAGGATATGCCAGAGTTTTACTTCAATGGCGAATTTATGCTTACTACAAATGACGCATACTATTATGCAGAGGGCGCTAGAGATATGCTGGCTGGCTTTCATCAGCAAAATGACTTTAGCCCCTTTAATCACCCAATCTCAACCATAGTTTTTTATATTTGCAAAATTTTACCTTTCAAGATAGAAAGCGTGATGTTTTATATGAGCGCGCTCTTAGCACCACTTATCACGCTTCCAGTCGTCTTGATATCAAATGAGTTTAAAGCCCTAAAAGCTGGAGCTGTGGCGGCATTTATGAGCGTTATCTTGCCAGGCTATCTTGTAAGAACGTCGCTTGGTTACTTTGATAGCGATATGTTAAATGTCACATTTGCGCTTTTTATCATCTATCTTTTGATCAGACTTTTAAATGCAAATGAACAAAAATTTATCGTTTTGCCTGGAGTTTTTGTATCGCTTTATCTTTGGTGGTATCAAAGCTCTTATGCTCTTATTTTAAGCATCATTTTTGTCTTTTTTCTCTACACGCTTGCTTTTATGCGAAGCAGGATAGAAAACTACCAAACGATATTTTTTATGTTTATAAGCATCGTTGGCTTCAATATTTTTTCAAAAGATCCACTCATCGCAAATAAAATTTTGATTTTAAATCTAGCGGTTATTGCTTCATTTTACGCCATTTTTTGCAAATATAAAAAACTACTTTCACCCAAAATTTTAAGCATTTTTCTAGCTATTATGCTAGCTATTTTTATCTATTTTGGTGGTTTTGATCTTATCATCTCAAAGATTGGCAGTTACATTTTAAAAAGCAGTTCAGAGGTTGCAAGTAAATTTCACTTTATAAGCGAATACACGCTAATTGATGAGGTAAAAAGCGCTAGCCCTTTATACTTTGTCTATTTCATGGCTGGAAATATCCTTATTTTGCTAGCGGCAGTGATTGGATATCTGGCGCTTTGCTTTAAATTTCGCCCATTTTTACTTAGCTTGCCACTGCTTGGACTTGGCGCTTTATCGCTATTTGGTGGAGTTAGATTTGCTATGTATATAACGCCGCTTGTTGCACTTGGGTTTGGGTATTTTTTACACTTTTTTTTAAATTTATTTGACCTTAGAAATTCTCTTAAAAATTTATCCTTTTTTATCTTTGCAGCTGCTGCGCTTGATCCAAATTTAGAGATCGCCTACTCTTATAGACCTCATACTTTGATCACGCACGATGAGGCAATGGCACTTGATCAGTTAAAAAAAGCTGCTAAGCGCGATGACTACGTGCTTTCATGGTGGGATTATGGATATGCGATAAGGTACTTTGCTGATGTTAAGACGCTAAATGATCCTGGCAGGCAAGGTGGCGAGAACAGCTATTTTGTTAGCCTTGCATCAAGAAAAGATGAGGCATTTTCGGCCAAGCTAGCTAGAGTAGTGAGCGAGTATAGCGACATCTCGCTTGATAAAAATACTAGACTTGCTGAAGAGATTTTAAAAGAACACAACACAAGTGATCTAAACCTCTTTTTAAGCCAGCTTGAAAGTGCAAATTTTACTCTGCCAGCGGCAAAAAAAGAGGTTTTTTACTATCTTGTGCCAGACATGATAGATATCGCTCCAAACATCTTTAGATATAGCTATATCGATGTTATGAGCGGTGAGCGGCCAAAAGAGGAGTTTTTTTACTACATTAGCCCTATAAATAGCGTTAGCGAGGCAGGCATAGACCTTGGAAATGGCTATGTCTTACCGCTAAAAGAGCCAAAATTTATCACACAAAACGGCGAAAAAGTAGCCGTAAAGTCCTTTTATAAGATAAAAGGCTCTGGCAAAGAGCTACAAATAGACGAGAAAACTATCGACGAAAAGGCGAAAATTTCTGTTTTATTTTTAGAGGACTATGCACGCGTGGTTTTAGTTGATGAAAATGCCTTAAATTCGGCCCTTGTGCAGCTTTTTATATTTGAGCGAGCAGATGAGCGATACTTTGAGCCATTTGTCATCTCAAGTGGCGTAAAAATTTACAGGTTAAAAGTCTAATGCTAATCAATCTAATAAGCTCGATCGTCGTTTTTGTCGTGTCAATGGGCATAAATTTCTTTCTTACGCCATTTATCTTAAAAAGCCTTGGCAATGAGGCATTTGGCTTTGTAGGACTTAGCAACGCCATCGTTAGCTATGCAGCAGTCGTAAGTGTAGCCATAAACTCGGTTAGCGGGCGCTTTGTCGCTCATGCGTGGCACAAAAAAGACCTAAGCCTTGCAAACACCTACTACTCATCAGTGCTTGTTGTAAATATCTTCTTTTGCGCCGTTGTCGTGGTGCTTAGCTCTGTTTTCATACTAAATTTGCAAAGCTTTTTAAATGTCCCTGAAAATTTACTCTTTGACGTGAGAATGACCCTTGTTTTTTACTTTATAAATTTCTGCGTTGGGCTATTTAACGGCGTTTTGACGGTTTGTGCGTTTGTGACAAACAAGCTCTATCTACTCTCCATCAGAAACGCCATCTCAAGCGCAATCCTAGCAGCTCTCATCGTGGCGCTCTTTTTCTTTTTTAAGCCATTTATCTCATATATCGCCATTTCAGCGCTAGTTGCTAGTCTTTTTGTCTTTTTTAGCACCATTTTTATGTCAGCTCGCATCACGCCAGAGTTAAAATTTAGCCTTAGTAAATTTGACTTTTCTAAGATCAAAGAGCTTCTAAGCTCTGGCATTTGGAATAGCTTTAATGCGCTAAATCGCATACTTTTAACAGGCATGGACCTATTTATCTGCAACATTTTTGTAAATGCAAACGCCACTGGCCTTCTTTCAGTCGCCAAGGCCGCTCCTATCATACTGGAGAGCTTTGTGGCGCAGCTTAGCGGTATCTTTGCACCAAAATTTGTCGAGCTTTACTCTAAAAATTTGATCACGGACCTCATAAAAGAGGCTAAATTTTCGATGAAGGTGATCGCCTTTGTGATGAGCGCTCCGGCGGCATTTTTCGTCGTTTTTGGGCTTGATTTTTATACGCTTTGGCTGCCGTTTAAAAGTGCTGATGAGGTCAAATTTATCTACAATGTCTCGATGATCACGCTTGTGCCGATCGTCTTTATAAGCTTTGTTTTTTCGCTTTTTAACCTTGATAGCGCGACAAACAAGCTTCGCCGCCCAGCCATTGCCAACACTATCCTTGGCGTTAGCACGATCATAGCGCAGATCGCACTGCTTAAATTTAGTGACTACGGCGTTTATGGCATCGTCATCGTCGCAGCCATTTTTTATAGCATAAGAATTCTTGGCTTTGACCTTATAAATGCTGCTTTAAATTTAGAGGTGAAGCTCACCACGTTTTACGGAGTTTATTTTAAAAATTTAGCCGTTTTTGCGCTCTGCGTGCTTGCGATGTTTGCCTGCAAGGACTTTGTGAGCTTAGATAGCTGGCTAAAATTTGCTATCTTTGCTGCGATCTACGCTGGCGCAGCTTATATTTTGGGATATTTTTTGTTTTTTAATGCCTTCGAGCAAGGCATAGTTTGGCGTAAAATTTTAAAAAAATTTAAAAGGTCTTAAATGAATGAAATTTATCTGATCTCTTTGGCAAAAGATACCAAAAGGCGCGAGCTTTTACAGCAAAAATTTAGCTCTTATGATAGCTTTAATCTAATAGACGCAGTTGATGGCAGGGAGCTAAATGCGAGAGAGTATTACAAGATCATCTCGCCATCATTTAAAGCTTACGGTAAGGTTCTAAGCCCAGCAGAGGTTGGCTGTTCGCTCTCACACGTAAAAGCCTACGAGGCGTTTTTGGCGAGTGAAGCTAAATTTGCCCTCATCTTTGAAGATGACGTGATAGGGGGTGACCTAGCGATAAAAGAGGCCTTTTTGGCAGCTAGCAAGATGCCTGAAAACAGCGTGCTGATATGTGGCATGCAAGATGGGCTAGAAGGCAGGTTTAGCGCCTTTGGCAAAAAGGTGGATACTAGCCTAAGTAAGCCGCTTTGGCAGGTTTCAAAGCACTCATTTTCGAGCATTTATAGAGCAGGGGCTTATGTGCTAACTAAAAAAAGCGCTAAAAATTTGCTTGAAATTCACAAAAATGCGCTTTGTACGACCGATGTTTGGGAGTATTTGCTAGGCGTTAATGGCATGCAGATGTATTTTTGCGACCTTTTTGCACACCCAACTGATCTAAGCGGCTCAAACATCGAGGGCGAGCGCCTTGAGAGGGGATACAGTGCAAATTTAAAGGCCTATATAAAAACAATTAAATTTATACTTTTCTCACGCCTTGAAAAGCTTCAAGGTTATGAGAGAATTTTTAAAAGGGGCTAAATGAGTGAGCCATTAATAAGCATCGTAACTGCGACTTACAAGCGTCCAGAGCTTTTGCAAAAGGCCATAAAAAGCGCTCTAGCTCAAAGCTATAAAAACCTAGAGATAGTTGTAACTGACGACGGCGATGACGAGAGTGCAAGCGAAATTTGCAAGAGTTTTAACGACGCAAGGATCAAATTTGTAAAAAACACCACTCACAAAAAAAGCCCAAATGGCAACAAAAATAACGGCTTTGATAACGCAACAGGCGAGTTTGTCTGCTTGCTTGACGATGACGATGAGCTTTTGCCAGATGCTATAAAAGAGTGTTATGAAATTTTAAAAAGTGGCGAGTATTCGTGCGTTTTTGCAGACGCTATCTGCGAAAAAGATGGCATGATGACCGAGGTCGTGGCTGGTAGAAGCCCATATAGCAAGAGTGGGGCGATGAGCAAGGTTGATTATCACTGCGGGCGGATAAATGGCGAGTATTTTAAACTTTTTTCGCGTGAATTTATAGACGGCTTTAGATTTGATGAGAGCAGTTTTGGTGGCGAAAATGAGCTTTACATCCGCTTTTTTGAAAAAAATGTCTTCTATATTAAAAAGCCACTTTACATCTACCGCATCGCAAGAAGCGATAGTGCGACGCTAAATGCTGGCAAACACGCGTTAAACGTCGCAAACGCCTATATAAAAACAGCAAATTTGCATTACGATATCGCTATAAAAAATGAGCCAAAATTTCTAGCTATGCAGTATAAAAACGCCGCTTACTACGCCAAAATAGCAGGCGAATATGGGCTGATGCTAAGCTGTATTTTTAAAAGTTTAAGCATTAAATTTAGTAAAGAAGCGCTTATCTTCTTACTGCTTAGCCCGCTTCCAAGCGGGCTTTTACCAGCACTTTCAAAGTTTAGAGTAAAGATAAAACAAAGGTTTGGCGTATGAAGGTTTTATTTGTCACATCAACGCTTAGAAGTGGCGGTGCAGAGCGAGTTTGCGCGGTGATCGCATCAAGATTTAGCATGGATCACGAGGTAAGCCTTGTTAAATTTGACAAGGACGAGCCATTTTACGAGCTGGCAAGTGGCGTGAAGCTCATAAATTTAGGCGTTGGGGCTGACGAGCTTGGCTTGGTTGGAAATTTAAAAAAGAGAGTTTCAAAGGTGCTTGCCTTAAGAGCGCTCATAAGAGAGGGCAAATTTGACGCTGTGATATCATTTTTAGACGCCGTAAATACCTTGGTGCTCTTTAGCTCAGCTGGACTAAAAACGCCTATAATCATAAGTGAGCACACAAACTACCTTGCGCCAAAAAGAGCCATTTTTAAGGTGCTAAGACGCCTTAGCTATCCATTTGCAAACGCACTTAGTGTCTTAAGCGACGAGGATCTTGGCTATTACTCGAAATTTTGCAAAAATGTGATGAAAATTTACAACCCACTCTTTGAAGAGGTGCGAAGCGAGAGCTTTGATAAAGAAAATTTAATCATCTTTGTTGGCAGGCTAAATAAGATAAAAAACTGCGAAATGTTTATAAGAGTGGCTGCAAATTTAAAGCAAAGTGGCTATAAATTTGCTGTCGCTGGAGATGGCGGCGAGAGGCTGAATTTAGAAAATTTAGCTAAAAATTTGGGTGTAGAGGTGGAGTTTTTAGGCAATGTAAGCGACATCGCCTCGCTTTATAAAATAGCAAAGGTGCTGCTTTCTTGCTCAAATTTCGAGGGTCTTGGAAACACATTGATAGAGGCGATAAACTATGACTGCGTGCGGGTTGCGACAAAAACTAGCGGGGCAAAAGAGCTTATAAAAGATGGCTTTGATGGCTTGCTTTGCGAGATAAATGATGCTGGGCAGATGAGCGAAAAGCTTGCAAAAATGCTGCAAGATGAGGCAAAAATGGGCGAATTTGCTAAAAATGCAAGAGCTAGGCTTGATGAGTTTAGCGTGGAGCAAATTTATAAAAAATGGCTGGAGCTTTTAAGACTTGGAGGTGTGAAGTGAAAATTCTTTTTGTCATCGCCGCGCTTAGAAACGGCGGAGCTGAGCGCGTACTAAATGTACTTGCAAATGAGCTTTGCAAAGACAATGAGATCACTATCGCCCTGCTTGAAGAGGACCTTGGACTTTATAAATTTAATGAAAAAATAAAGATCATAAACCTTAACGTCACTGGCTCTGGGCTGGCTTTGAAATTTAAAAAAATACTCGCCCTTAGAGCGCTTTTTAAGGAGCAAAGGGCTGATCTCATAATGAGCTTTATCGACTGGACAAATGTCGCTTGTGTGCTGGCAAATTTGGGGCTAAAGAGCAAACTAATAGCAACAGAGCACCACGAGCATAGCTACCTAAAAAGCAAAATCGCAAGTGCTATGCGTGACTTTTCGTATAAATTTGTAGATGGCCTAAGCGTGCTAAGTAAAAGCGACTACGACTACTATAAATTTGCCAAAAATCGCGAGGTCATCCACAACCCACTTTTTATCGACGTGCCTGAAATTTGCGAGAAGCAAAACGTCATCTTAAGCGTGGCAAGGCTGGAGGCGGTAAAGGGCTATGATATCTATTTTGAGGCGCTTAGCAAGGTAGATAAGAGCTTGCTTGATGGCTGGGAGATAAAGATCGCAGGCAGTGGCAGGCAGGAGGCCGAGCTAAAGCAAATGGCGTCAAATTTAGGGCTTAACGTCAAATTTCTAGGTCATATGAGTGATGTTACGAGCCTTTACAGCGAGGCAAAAATTTTCACTCTTAGCTCACGAAGCGAGGGGCTTTCAAATGTGCTAATCGAATCAGGTGCTTTTGGTTGCGCTAGGCTAAGTAGCGACACTGTGGGTGCAAGAGAGCTTATAAATGACGGCATGGACGGGCTTATCTTTAAAAATGGCGACAGCAATGATCTAAAAGAGAAGCTTGAGATGCTTTTAAAAGATGAAAATTTAAGGCAAAAACTAGCAAAAAATGCCAGCGAAAGTGCAAATTTATTTAGCAAAGAAAATATCATCAAGCAGTGGCGAGAATTTATAAAAAAGGTTGTTAGCAAGTGAAGAAATTAGTCGTTTTTTTATACTCGATGGGACCTGGTGGGGCTGAGCGAAATGTGGCAAATTTGCTCCCTTTTTTGGTCAAACGTTATGAAGTTCATCTCATCTTAATGAGCAAGGTCATCGCCTACGAGATCCCAAGCGAGGTGCAAATCCACTTTATAGAAAATAGCGATCCTTACGAGAGCGGGCTAAAGAAGCTTGCAAGGCTCTTTTTAGCGATGCCAATGCTTGCCTTTAAATATAAAAATCTTTGTCAAAGCTTAAACATCGACACGCAGTTTGTGCTGATGAACCGCCCATGCTACATCGCTGGGGTTGCTAGGATTTTAGGGCTAAAGGCTAGGCTGGTTATCAGCGAGCGAAGCTGTCCGTCGATCCTATATAAAGACGATCTAAGCGGGCGAGTTAATAAATTTTTACTCACTCATCTTTATAAAAAGGCTGATCTAATCCTCGCAAATGCAGCTGGCAACAAAGAGGATCTGGTGCGAAATTTTGGCATGAGCGAGGCAAAAACAAAGGTGCTTTATAACGCCCTTGATCTAAAAACTATAAATTTGCTAAAAGATGAGCCACTTGAGGATGGCTTTAAGCCATTTTTCATAAACATCGGCCGCCTTGATAGCGGTAAAAATCAAGCCATGCTAATAAAAATAATCGCCTCCATTAGCGACCCTCGTGCCACGCTTGGCATCCTTGGCAAAGGGCCTTTAAAAGATGAGCTGCAAAATTTGATAGACAAATTTGGCGTGGGTGATCGAGTAAAGCTTCTTGGCACTGATAAAAACCCTTTTAGGCATATAAAAAACGCCTCTTGCTTGCTTTGTGCCTCGCGTTTTGAGGGCTTTTCAAATGTCTTGCTTGAGGCACTAGCGTGCGAAAAAACTATCATCTCAACCGAGCACAAGAGCGGCGCAAAGGAGCTTTTGGGCGAGAGCGAGTTTGGCATTTTAGTGCCTGTTGATGACGAAAATGCGATGAAAGAGGCGATGATAAAGGTGCTTAACGAGCGTGAAATAAGGCAAAATTTTGAAAATGTTGCGTATAATCGGGCTAAATTTTTTGATAGTGAAAATATAGCGAGCGAGCTTATAAATTTTTTGGAAAATCCTAATGAATAGAAATTTGTTTTTTAAAAATTACTCTTTATACCTTATGATATTTGTCGCAGTCCTCTTTGGCATGGTTTGCAGGCTTTATTGGGTCTTTTGGGCGAGCGAGTATCCGGTATTTTTCTGGAACAACGAGCTGATGATCAGCACAAACGACGGCTACGCATTTGCCGAGGGCGCAAGGGATATGCTGGCTGGCTTTCACCAAGAAAACGACCTTAGCTACTACGGCTATCCACTCTCGACACTTACTTACTGGATCGTGAAATTTCTGGGCGTCAAGCTCGAGACGGCGATGATTTATATGAGCGTATTTTTCTCATCGCTTGTGGCTGTGCCTGTTATCTTGATCGCAAATGAATACAAAGCAAAAATGGCTGGCTTTATCGCTGCACTTCTTGCAGTGATTGCAAATAGCTACTACAACCGCACGATGGCTGGTTACTACGACACTGACATGCTCATCATCACTCTTAGCGTCTTTGTCGTTTGGGGGCTTGTTAGAGTGCTTGAGAAAAAGGACGCAAAGAGCCTGATAATAGCACCATTAAGCGTGCTTATCTATATGTGGTGGTATATGAGCGCCTTTTCGCTTATTAGCATTTTAACTGGACTATTTTTACTCTACACGCTCATTTTTGATAGGAAAAATCCACTTTTTTACCTTGAAATTTCTCTGCTTTTACTTGCTATCTCAAACCTTGATCTAACTCTTAAATTTATCGCTGTTATCGCTATTTACGCACTTTGCCTGTTTAAAAAAGAGGTGATAAATTTAAAAATTACTCTTGGCATTTTGGCGATTATCTTTGTCGTTTTTGTTATCCGTGGCGGGCTAAATCCGATAATCTTTCAACTTAAATTTTACGTCTTTAGAGATGCGCCTGAAGTTGGTGGTATGAGCTTTCATTTTTTTAATGTCAATCAAACTATCCAAGAGTCAAGCGTCGTTGATTTTACGCTATTTTGCGAGAGGATCAGCGCAAATGTCATCACATTTTTGATCTCGCTTGTTGGTGTTGCTCTTTTTTGCTACAAACACCGCTCATTTGCCGTATCGCTTGGTATGCTGGCACTTGGCTTTTTAGCCTTTAAAAGCGGCCTTAGATTTACCATTTATGCTGTGCCTATCATGGCGCTTGGCTTTGGCTATTTGGTGGAGTTTATACTTGCAAATTTAAAGCTAAAAGAGGCTGTTTTAAATCTCATAAGAGCGTTCATAGCGGCTCTTGTGCTTACTCCAGCGCTCATTCACATCTATGGCTATAAGGCTGAGCCAGTCTTTGTAAATAAAGAGGTTGAAATTTTAAATAAGCTAAAAAGCATCGCAGGACGCGAAGACTACGTGGTTGCGTGGTGGGACTATGGATATCCGATTAGATATTACAGCGATGTTAAGACGCTAATTGACGGCGGAAAGCACCTTGGGCGTGAAAATTTTGCCGTGAGTTTTGCGCTCGGGAGCGATGAGATGAGCTCGGCAAATATGGCAAGGCTTGATGTTGAGTATACGGAGCGAAATTTCAAAGAGCACTTTAATGGCAACTTAGCTCAAATTTTAAAAGATAGAAATTTAAGCATTGATCAGTTTTTTAGAGAGATAAAAGAGGCAAATTTTAGCCTGCCAGCAAAGAGCAGAGAGATATATTATTACCTGCCAGATAGGATGCTTAGCATCTTTCCGACCATTTTGCAGTTTAGTAAGATCGATCTAAAAAGCGGTAAAAATTTAAACAACGGACTTTTTGTCACCACAAGAGCGATATCGCAAAGCGAAAAGGGCATTAGGCTAAGTGGTGGATTTACTCTAACAAGCGATGTCACAAGTTTGATCTATGATGGCAAGGTCTTACCGCTAAGATCTTTCATAGAGACTGATTACAACGAGGCTGGCAAGCTAAATGTAAAAGAGTATAAAAATAACGAAATGTCAAATATCTCTGTCATTTATATGAGGGATTATGGCAGATTCATCATCCTTGATGAGAGTATTTTAAATAGCGCCTACATCCAGCTTTTCGTGCTTGAAAGATATGATCCTAAGGTCTTTGAGCCAGTCATACTTGATGGGGCAGCAAAAGTTTATAGGCTAAAGAGGTAGAGATGGCAAGGATAGGATTTTTAAGCCATGCTGATATGAGCATACACTTTTTTAGACGCCCTATAATGCAGGCTTTAAAAGATATGGGGCATGAGGTTTTTGCTATCGCTCCAAAAGGAAATTTCACTAATGAGCTTGCTAAAAGCTTTCACACCGTCACCTACGAGCTTGATAAGGCGAGCCTAAATCCGCTAACCGTGATAAATAACTCTAAAAAATTATCTCAAATTTTAGGTGAGCTAAATTTAGACTTGCTGCAAACTGGCGCTCACAAGTCAAATGTCTTTGGCACATTTGCTGCTAAAAACGCTGGCATAAAACACGTGATAAATTTGGTTGAAGGTCTTGGCAGCTTTTATATCGATGATGATATTAAGACAAAGGCCGTGCGTTTTGTCATGGAGAGCCTTTATAAGCTCTCTTTTGCAAAAGCTGATGCTTGTATCTTCGTAAATGACGCAGATCCAGACTATCTGATCTCAAGAAATTTGATAGATAAAAGCAAAGTGTACCGCATAAAAAGTGTCGGCGTGGATACTGCTAAATTTGACCCAGCTATCACGCAGGCAGCTGATCTTGGCGATAAAAAGGTGGTTCTCATGATCGCCAGAGCCATGTGGCATAAGGGTGTTCGTGAATTTTGCGAGGCAGCAGAAATTTTAAATGGCTATAAAAACTGTGAATTTGTCTTTGTGGGCGAAGGCTTTGCTGGTAATAAATCAACCGCAGACGAGAGCTTTTTAAAAGGTGGCAAGGTGCGATATCTTGGCGCTAGAAACGACATACCACAGCTTTTAAAGGCTTCTTACTTGCTGGCTTTGCCAAGCTACAAAGAGGGCTTTCCAAGAACGGTTTTAGAGGCGATGAGCATGGCTAAAGCAGTCGTTGCAAGTGACGTGACAGGCTGTAATGAGGCAGTAAAGGACGGCTACAACGGGCTTTTATGCAAGGTAAAAGACGCAAGTGATCTTGCTAGTAAGATAAAAATTTTGCTTGATGACGAAGCACTTTGCGCTAAGCTTGGAGCAAATGGCAGAGACTGGGCAGTTAGTGAGTTTGACGAGAAGCAAATCGCAAAAAGATATATAGAAATTTATAGGAAATTTATAGATGTATAGAAATTTTTTAAAGAGGGTGATTGATATTTTGGGAGCTTTGTTTTTGCTCATTTTAACATCGCCTATCATAATAGCAACGGCGATATTTATCTATTTTAAGGTAAGCCGCGACGTCATTTTTACGCAGGCAAGGCCAGGGCTTAATGAGAAAATTTTTAAAATTTATAAATTTAAGACGATGAGTGATGAGCGTGACGCAAATGGCGAGCTCTTGCCAGATGAGCAGCGTCTTGGTAAATTTGGCAAACTTATCCGCTCACTTAGCCTCGATGAGCTGCCACAGCTTTTTAACGTGCTAAAAGGCGATATGAGTTTTATCGGACCAAGGCCGCTTTTGGTCGAGTACCTACCCATCTATAACGAAACACAAAAGCACCGCCACGATGTGCGCCCTGGTATCACGGGGCTAGCGCAGGTAAATGGCAGAAACGCCATAAGCTGGGAGAAAAAATTTGAATACGACGTCTATTACGCTAAAAATTTAAGCTTTATGCTTGATGTAAAGATCGCCTTGCAGACCATCGAAAAGGTGCTAAAACGAAGTGGTGTCAGTAAAGAGGGGCAGGCGACGACGGAGAAATTTAATGGCAAAAACTAAGAAAATTTACATCTACGGAGCTAGTGGGCATGGGCTTGTGATCGCTGACATCGCTAGAGATAATGGCTATGATGAGATAGCTTTTTTAGACGATGCTAGTGAGTTTAAATTTAGCCCAGAGCTTGAAAAAGCTGACATCATAATAGCCATAGGCGATAATAAAACAAGGCAAAAGATCAGCCAAAAGGTGGAGGATGTTGGCTTTGAGATAGTAAATTTGATCCATAAAAGCGCGGTCGTGAGTGAAAGTGCCGTGATAGAAAAAGGCGTGGTCGTCATGCCAAATGCCGTGATAAATGCAAAAGCTTGCATAAAAGAGGGCGCTATCATAAACTCTGGCGCGGTGATAGAGCATGAGTGCGTGATAGGCAAATTTGCTCATATCAGCCCAAATGCAGCCCTTGCTGGAAACGTTAGCGTGGGCGAATTTACGCACGTTGGCATTGGCTCAAGCGTCATTCAAGGCATAAGTATCGGTAAAAACTGCGTCATTGGCGCTGGAAGCGTGGTTGTACGAGATATAAAAGATGCCATAAAGGCGTATGGCGTGCCAGCGTGCGAGCGCGCTAAGATATAAATTTAAAAATAAGTGCTAAAATCGCCAAAAAATCACGAAAGGTATGAAAATGGATAGGGTTTTTTTATCTCCACCAAATATGAGTGGAAAAGAGCAGGAATATATAAAAAAAGTTTTTGAAAGCAACTACATAGCGCCACTTGGCGAATATGTCAATAAATTTGAAGATAGCATAAAAGCTTACACTGGTGCCAAAGATGCGCTTGCACTATGCGCTGGAACTGCGGCACTTCACCTAGCACTGCGCGTCCTTGGCGTAAAAGAGGGCGATCTTGTGCTAGCTTCTAGCTTTACTTTTATGGCTTCAGTCTCGCCGATACTTTATGAAAAGGCAACTCCAGTCTTCATCGACTGCGACGAGAGCTGGAATTTAAGCCCAGAGCTACTTAAAAAAGCGATCTCAAATTTACCTAAAAAGCCAAAAGCGTTAGTCGTCACTCATCTTTATGGACAAGCTTCAAAGATGAAAGAAATTTGTGAAATTTGCCAAAACGAGGGCATCGCCTTGGTTGAAGATGCAGCTGAAGCGCTTGGTGGATTTTACGGCGGCAAGGCACTTGGCACATTTGGCGTGATGGGCGGATATAGCTTCAATGGCAACAAGATCATCACTACTTCAGGTGGCGGCATGCTAGTTGGAGATAGCGAATTTGTTGAAAAAGCTAGATTTTACAGCACGCAAGCAAGAGAGCCTTTGCTTCACTATGAACACAAGGACTACGGCTATAACTACCGCTTAAGCAACGTCCTAGGAGCTATTGGCGTGGCTCAGATGGAAGTTTTAGAAAAAAGAGTTGAACAAAAGAGAAAAGTTTTTGAAATTTATGAAAAAGAGCTTGGCGACATTTTAGAATTTATGCCAGAGCTACCAAATTCTCGTGGAAACAGATGGCTCACAACCGGTGTTTTTGCTAAAAAAGATGCACATTTAAAAGTTATAAAAGCACTAGCTGATGAAAACATCGAGAGCCGCCCACTTTGGAAGCCTATGCACTTGCAGCCTGTCTTTAAAGGTGCGTTAAGCTTTGTAGATGGGTATAGTGAAGATCTATTTTCAAGAGGAATTTGCTTGCCAAGTGGCAGCGATATGAGCGAGCAGACACAAGAAAGAGTGATAAAAATAGTCAAGGAAAATGCGTAAATGTTTCATGCAACGAAGTTAAAAAGGCTCGTATTTTTCCTTCTTGGTGATGTTTTTATATTTGTTTTTTCGATATATGCGGCATATCTTTTAAGATTTAACGCCGACATCCCAGATATCTACGTGCAAGGGCTTTTTGTAACGGCTGGATTTTTGATCGTATTTAAGCTCTTTTTTATGTGGATGTTTAAAATTTACAAGGTGCCGTGGAGATTTTTTGGCTTAAATGAAGCTCGTAAAATTTTCCTAGCTCACGTTTGCGCAGCGATCTTATTTACGATCGTATTTTTCATCATACAAGATTTTTTAAATCCTTACCCAAGAAGCGTCATCTTTATCGATCTTCTCATCTCATGCCTACTTATCGGGCTTTTGAGAATTTCAAAGCGTATGGTGCTTGACTTTTCAAACAGACCCCACAAAGGCGAGCCTTGTATCGTTATAGGTGCGACCTCAAAGGCGCTTCACGTCTTGCGCGGCTTAAAGCAGGGCTATCTTGACTACTACGCAGTTGGCGTGGTAGATGGCAGAAGCGATCTTGTTGGCACATATTGTGATGGATTTTTAGTTCAAGATAAAAAAGATATACCAAGCCTTATAAAAGACTACGACGCAAAGACTGCTATCATCGCACTAGCGCTTGATCAAGACGAGCTTCAAGCTTTAGTTGATGAGCTAACTGGATATGGCATAAGAGATATGAAGCTCTTTTCGCTTATCGAGAATGAGCCGATCAAAGATATCTCGATCGAAGATTTGCTCGCTAGAAAGCCAAAAGACCTTAATCCAGAAGCCATTTCAAATTTCTTAAAAGATAAAAAAGTGCTTGTCACTGGAGCTGGCGGTAGTATAGGAAGCGAAATTTGTAAGCAGTGCTTGAAATACGGCGTAAGCGAGCTTATAATGGTCGAGCACAGCGAGTTTAACCTTTATAAAATAGGCGAAGATACAAGAGATAAAAGAACTGTTAGTAAGCTTGTAAATATCACAAATTTAAAAGACTTTGAAGAGGTTTTTGAAGAATTTAGACCAGAGATCGTTATCCACGCTGCAGCCTACAAACACGTGCCGCTTTGCGAGCTAAATCCTCGCTCAGCAGTTGAAAATAACATCCTTGGCACAAAAAATGCAGTCGATCTTTCTAAAAAATATGGTGCTAAGAAATTTGTCATGATCTCTTCAGACAAGGCTGTGCGCCCAACAAATATAATGGGTACAACTAAGCGTGTTTGCGAGCTTTACGCACTAAATTCAAACGAAGCAGGTGTCTGCGAGATAGTTTGCGTGCGCTTTGGTAACGTCCTTGGTTCAAGTGGCTCAGTCATACCTAAATTTAAGGCGCAGATCGCTGCAAATAAGCCACTAAGCGTCACTCACCCAGAGATCACAAGGTATTTTATGCTTACGTCTGAAGCGTGCCAGCTAGTCCTTCAAGCAGCATCTATCGCAAAAGGTGGCGAGCTCTTCGTGCTTGATATGGGCGAGCCTGTTAAGATCGTCGATCTTGCTAAAAAGATGCTTCTGCTTTCAAATAAAGAGCATTTAGGTATCGAATTTGTAGGGCTTAGACCTGGCGAGAAGCTTTATGAGGAGCTGCTTATCAACAAAGATGACGTTCAAACTAAGTATGAGTCAATCTTTGTGACACATTCGCAGCCTTATGATCTGACCCTTTTAAATTCACAGATAAATGGGCTTTTGCAGCTTGAAGATGACGAGGTAGCACCTGCTCTTAAGGTGATCGTGCCAGAGTTTAATCATGCATTAAATTTAAAAGGCTAGTTTTGGTTATAAAAGATATTAAGAGATTTAGTGACACGAGATACAAGGCAAGGGCGTATATCTGCTATTTATTTAGTAGAAATTTACCAAACAGACTGCCTGGAGTGTGCTTAGAAAACATAAAAGCTGGCTTTGATAAGATCAGCCACGAGATAGAAAATTTTGACGCACTATATATTTTAGACGAAAATGGCATACAGATCGAAGACTCGATCAGCCTAAATGAAAAGTATAAAATCCCAAAAGGCGAAAACCGCGCAAATAAAGCCTACTACTACACTGCTGTGCGCGAGAAAAGGTGCATTTTAAGTGATCCATATCCATCAAGTCTAAATGGAGGTTTATGCGTCACAGCAAGCGTGCCTATCTATAATGAAAAAAATGAGCTTAAATTTATTGCCTGCATCGACATAAGCCTAGAAAATATCCTAAATATGGTCGATAGCGGCTTTGTCGAGGAGCATTTTGGTAGATTTTTAAAGACAGTCTATGCACTCTTTTGCGCATCGCTTTTTATGATCTGCGCATTTTTATTTTGGCACGGCGTAAAGAGCTTTATCTCAAAGAGTATCGAGCATATAAATGTCGAAGAAATTTTTGAATCAACCATTATTTTAACGCTAGCTCTTGCCATTTTTGACCTTGTTAAGACGATATTTGAAGAAGAGGTTTTAGGTAAAAATCACGAGGAAAATAGCGTTATTTATAAGACGATGGTTAGATTTATCGGCTCTATTATCATCGCACTTGCCATCGAAGCTCTCATGCTAGTATTTAAATTTGCTATCACCGCACCTGAAAATATCATAAACGCTATCTATCTAATAGGCGGCGTGGCGATGCTGATGGCGGCACTTAGCTTTTATCTCTTTAGCGTAAAAAGACAAGAGAACAGATGATCGCTATTATTGACTACGGTGCTGGCAACATCAAAAGCGTGATAAATGCTTTTAAATTTCTTGGGTATGAGTGCGTTTTAGTAAGTGAGCCTGATAGTTTAAAAGAGTACTCACATATCGTTTTACCAGGCGTTGGAGCTTTTGGTGAGGCAATGAAAAAGCTCAAATTTAACGGCGTGGACGAGGCGATAAAAGAGGCTGTAAAAAGTGGAAAAGCCTTTATGGGAATTTGTCTTGGCATGCAGCTTTTGTTTGAAAAAAGCTTTGAATTTGGCGAGCACGAGGGGCTTTCTCTTTTGCCAGGAGAGGTTGTTAAATTTGATGAAGCTAAATTTGATAAGCCACTAAAGATCCCACACGTTGGCTGGAACACACTTAGCTTTAAACAAAATGGCCCTTTAAATTTAGGGCTAAAAGAGCTTGGGTATTTATATTTTGTGCATAGCTACCACGTGGTTTGCGATGATAAATTTGCGCTTGCAAAGACGGGCTATGGCTATGAATTTACAAGCGCGGTGCAGCATGAAAATCTCTTTGGCTTTCAGCCTCATCCAGAAAAAAGTCACGAGGTTGGGCTTAAAATTTTAGAAAATTTTGCGAGGTTGTGATGGAAATTTTCCCAGCGATAGATCTAAAAGAGGGGCAGGCGGTTAGGCTTAGTAAAGGGCTCATGCAAAGCGCTAAAATTTATAGCAGTGAGCCAAGTGAGCTTGCTAAGAGGTTTGAAGATTACGGCGCAAAATGGCTGCATGTGGTTGATCTTGACGGAGCATTTGCAGGGGAAACTATAAATTTTAACACGATAGAAAAGATAGTAAAAGCTACAAATTTAAATGTGCAAGTGGGTGGCGGCATAAGAGATGAAGAGCGCATAAAGCGCTATTTAGATCTTGGAGCTAGCAGGGTGATCCTTGGCTCAGTTGCTCTAAAAGATCCAGAATTTACAGCAAAAATGGCTGGAATTTACAGGGTCGTAGTTGGCATAGATGCCAAAGATGGCTATGTGGCAGTGCAAGGCTGGGGCGAGGTTTCAAGTATAAAAGCGGTCGATCTTGCAAAAAAATTTGCAGATGTGGGTGTAGAAGCTGTGATTTGCACCGATATTAACAAAGATGGAATGCTTGGCGGAGTTAATGTTGATTTTAGCTTGCAAATAGCTAGAAGCAGCAAGCTTGAGACCATAGCAAGTGGCGGTGTGAGCGATATGAACGACATTTTAGCACTTAAAGAGACAAATGAGATAGCTGGTGTGATCGTTGGTAAAGCTTACTATGAGGGACGACTTGATTTAAAAGATGCTTTCAAACAAGTTGGCTAGCGTTAAAGCTTTTATAAATTTTAATTAGCTAGAATAGGGCAATTTTTACTAAAAGGATATTATGTGAAGATTTTGGTTGTAGATGACAGCTCAACAATGAGAAGGATCATAAAAAATACTTTGCAAAGGTTAGGACATCAAGAAATTCTCGAGGCCGAGCACGGGCTTGAAGCTTGGAATATCTTGACACAAAACGAGGGTATTGAGGTTCTTATTACTGACTGGAACATGCCTGAGATGAACGGTCTTGAGCTTGTTAAAAAAGTAAGAGCTGAGCAAAAATATGTTGATATGCCTATCATAATGGTAACAACAGAGGGCGGAAAAGCCGAGGTTATAACAGCTTTAAAAGCAGGTGTTAATAACTACATCGTTAAACCTTTTACGCCACAAGTTTTAAAAGAGAAGCTTGAAGACGTTCTTGGTTAATGAAAGATAAATTTTACGAATTAAGCATCAAAACATCAAATTTTTATGATGAAATTTTAGAGTTAGTTTTTTCTTTTGGGGTCACCTGTGTAGAAGAGCTGGATCATGAGATCATCATCAGGGAAGAGTATGATCTAAAAGATATAGCTTGGGGTGTCGAAGAGTATGCAAAAGGGCTCTCTAGCGTTCGTAAAATTCCAAATGATTTAAAAATTTCTCTTAATTTAAAAGAAAATAAAGACTGGCTAGGCGAATATAAAAAGGCAGTTAAGCCTATTTTGGTTGATAAAATTTATATTAGACCTAGCTGGGAAGAGCCACTTGGTGGCGTAACAAATATCATAATCGACCCAGCGCTAGCCTTTGGCTCAGGGCATCATGAAAGCACAAATTCTTGCTTGCAACTTTTACAAAAATATGCAAAAAGTGGCGATAGCGCTTTAGATGTGGGATGTGGAAGCGGGATATTAAGCATAGCTTTAGCAAAGCTTGGTTGCAAGGTCGATGCCTGCGATACAGACGAGCAGGCCACGCAAAGCTCGCTTAGCAATGCCCAGCTAAATAAGGTTAAATTTAATAAAATTTGGACAGGTTCTAT
The DNA here is from genome assembly GCF_002912425.1 of Campylobacter concisus. GTDB lineage: Bacteria > Campylobacterota > Campylobacteria > Campylobacterales > Campylobacteraceae > Campylobacter_A > Campylobacter_A concisus_AH. The sequence goes on along the minus strand of NZ_POYR01000142.1, from coordinate 21,680 downwards.
TGCAAATTTAGAGCAAAAATATGATATCGTCGTAGCAAATATCATTGCTGATGTCATTTTTATGCTCTCAAATGACTTAAAAAAATCGCTTAAAAAAGGCGGCTATTTAGTATTGTCTGGAATTTTGAACAAATACGAAGATAGGATTAAAGATACGTTTAAGGATTTGGAGCTAGTTGAGATAAAACAGGCTAATGATTGGGTTAGCTTTGTTTATAAGGAAATGGATGAATAATCAAAATAATAACCAGAATAATGGCGATAATAACGGGTTTTTCAACAAAAACCCCATCTTTATCTTTGCTATTTTTGCGATAGTTATAGTTCTAGCTTTTAGAAGCTTTAGTGGTGACGGACTAGGCGGTACTTTTGGGCTTGGCAGCAACGCTCAAAGCAAAATGATAGCTTATTCTGAATTTAAGGATATGCTAAAGAATAAGCAATTAAATGAAGTTGCGATATCTGAAACCACGATAAAAGGCGTTGGTAATGACAAAACCATCTACCTCGCAAAGCGAATAAATGATCCAACGCTCATTGGCATACTTGAGCAAAACGGCATAACTTACAGCGTTTATAGCGAAAATAACTGGTTTGGAGATCTTATATTTTCATGGATCATACCGGTGTTTATATTTTTTGCTATTTGGATGTTTATCGCTAGTCGTATGCAAAAGAATATCGGCGGTGGCATACTTGGCATAGGAAGTGCAAAAAAGCTTATAAATTCTGAAAAACCAAAAGTTAAATTTGACGATGTTGCAGGCGTAGAAGAGGCAAAAGAAGAGGTTCAAGAGATAGTTGATTATCTAAAGAGCCCAGATAAATATCTAAGACTTGGAGCTAAAATTCCAAAAGGTATTTTGTTGGTTGGCCCTCCAGGCACTGGTAAAACGCTTCTTGCAAGAGCAGTTGCAGGCGAGGCTAGCGTGCCATTTTTCTCTATGTCGGCATCAAGCTTTATTGAGATGTTTGTTGGCGTTGGTGCAAGTAGGGTCAGGGATCTTTTTGAAAATGCAAAAAAAGAGGCCCCAGCGATTGTATTTATAGATGAGATCGATGCGATCGGCAAGAGCAGAAATTCTGGTCCGATGGGTGGCAATGACGAGAGAGAGCAGACGCTAAATCAGCTTCTTTCTGAGATGGACGGCTTTGATGCGGACAAGTCGCCAGTCATCGTTATAGCAGCTACAAACAGACCTGAGGTTTTAGATGCTGCACTTTTAAGACCGGGTAGATTTGACAGGCAAGTGCTTGTTGATAAGCCTGATTTTAAAGGACGTTGTGACATCTTAAAAGTCCATATGAAAGATGTTAAAATCGGCAAAGATGTAAATATTGAGGATATCGCAAGACTTACTACTGGTTTAGCAGGTGCTGATCTTGAAAATATCATAAATGAGGCGGCACTTCTTGCAGGACGTAAGTCAAAGACTTTTGTAGAGCAGGCTGATCTAGTGGAGGCTGTCGAGAGATCGATAGCTGGTTTAGAGAAAAAATCACGCCGCGTAAATCCAAAAGAGAAAAAGATAGTCACTTACCATGAAAGCGGCCATGCCTTGGTAGCTGAGCTAACAAAAGGTGCAAAAAGAGTAACAAAGGTCTCAGTCGTACCACGCGGTCTTGCAGCGCTTGGCTATACGCTAAATACGCCTGAAGAGAATAAATTTATGATGCAAAAGCATGAACTACTTGCAGAAGTGGATGTACTTTTGGCTGGTAGGGCTGCTGAAGAGGTATTTATAAAAGAGATATCAACTGGAGCTAGCAACGATCTAGAGCGTGCAACTGATATCATAAAAGCTATGGTTAGCATGTATGGTATGAGTGATGTTGCTGGTCTTATGGTGCTTGAAAAGCAACGCGCGACATTTTTAAACGGCGGACAAAGCATAAAAGACTATAGCGACAAGATGGCTGAAAAGGTTGATGAGTTTGTAAAAGCACTTCTTCATGAGAGATATACAGCTGTGCTTGGTCTTCTTGAAATTTATAAAGGTGCCATTGAAAACATGGTTTCGGCACTTTATGAAGAAGAGACTATCGAGGGAAAAAGAGTTAGAGAGATCATCAAAAACTACGAAGAAGAAAATGGTCTTGAAAGCAGGCTTGTAGAGCTTGAAGAAGAGGAAAAAGGCAAAAAAGAGGAATAAAAATGAGTGGCTACATCGCAAAAGCAGGGTATAAATTTATATTATTCTTTTTGATTTTATTTGCTATATCTGCATTGTTTGGTATTGCGCCACTATTTTTTCTAGCACTGCTTCTTTTGACTCTTTATTTTTTTAGAGACCCTGAAAGAGAGCCTTTTACTGATGATAAACTAGCCTTACTTTCACCCATAGATGGTAAGATAAAAGAGATCAGCGTTTCAAATTTTGATGATAAAGAGGTAGCTAAGATAGTTATCTCAAAGCCATTTTTTGGTGTAGGCACGCTAAGAGCTATAAGCGATGCTAGCGTCACTGAAGTTAAAAAAAGGCATGGGCTCTTTTTATGTCAGGCGATGGAAATTTCAGAGATGCTAAATGAAAGAGCGATAATTCGTTTTGAAAAAGGAAATATTAAATTTGCTATGAAGATCATAGCTGGAGTTTTTAGTAGAAGTTTAGAAATTTATAACATTACCAGTCTAAAAGCCTCTAGAAAATTTGGCTTTTTAGGAAGTGGCGAAGTGATTTTATACTTGCCAAGAGATACTAAAATTTGCGTAAGCGTTGGCGAGAGCGTTAAAGCTGCTTCACTTCTTGGATACTTTGAAGAGGAAAAATAAAATGAATAGCATACAAAAAATGCAGTTAATGTATATATTGCCAAATTTATTTACCGCAGCAAGCGCTTTTTTAGGCGTTATAAGCATTATTTCATCTATTCAGGGGAACTATTTTAAGGCCATTATTTACATCATTCTTTCACTGATTTTAGACGGACTTGATGGACGCGTGGCAAGACTTACAAAGACTACAAGTAAATTTGGAGTAGAGTTTGATAGCCTTGCAGACCTTGTAGCATTTGGTGTGGCGCCAGCGATTTTATTTTATCTAACAGTTGGTGCAAAATTTGGCAGATTTGGTGCGCTAATAGCAGCTATGTTTGTGGTCTTTGGAGCTATTAGACTAGCTCGTTTTAATGTCACTACAGGCACATACGAACCAAATGTTTTCATCGGACTTCCTATACCGTCAGCAGCCATCATCGGAGTGCTTTGGGTTGGTGTTTATCTAAAGCATGAATTTTTATATGGTTTTGAGTGGTGCTTGATATTGCTTGAAGCAGTTTTAGCTATCTTGATGGTTAGCAACATCCGCTACCCAAGCTTTAAAAAGATGAATTTAAAACAAACTCATGTTATGCGAATTTTAGTAGCACTTGTAGTTGTATTTTCTATGCTTTATCTATATCCTTACGAGAGTGCAACCTTTTTTATGAGCGTTTATATGCTTTATGGTATTATTAGAGCGGCTATAATGTTTAGCAAAAATCACAAAAAAAAGGAGAGCGAATGAGCGAAAATGGCATAATAAAATCGCGTAAATTTTTACCAAAAATCGAAATCAAAAACTCTCTACTGCTGCTACTTAGGTAGCAAATTCTTCTTTACTTAACTTATTAAATTTAAATATAAAAAATCATAAAAGGACAAAAAATGGATAAAAATAAAATTATAATCTTTGATACGACTTTAAGAGATGGCGAGCAAAGCCCAGGAGCATCTATGAACACAGCTGAAAAGCTTCAGATTGCACTTCAGCTTGAAAGGCTTGGTGTAGATGTGATGGAGGCTGGATTTGCAGCGGCTAGCCCAGGAGACTTTGACGCGGTAAATCAGATCGCAAAGCAAGCTTCAAATATCACTGTCTGCTCGCTTGCACGTGCGGTTGAGCGTGATATTAAGGCAGCTGGCGAGGCACTAGCTCCGGCCAAAAACAAGAGAATTCACACCTTCATAGCAACAAGTCCGATCCACATGCAATATAAGCTAAAAATGAGCCCAGATGAGGTGATCAGGCGTGCAGTCGAGGCAGTACAATACTCAAAAACATTTTGCGATGACGTGGAGTTTAGCTGCGAGGATGCTTGCAGAAGCGAGATGAGCTTTTTAAAAGAAATTTGCGATGCAGCGATAAACGCAGGGGCAAAAACCATAAACATCCCTGATACGGTTGGCTACTTGTATCCAGAGGAGATCACTGCTCGCATTAGCGAAATAGTAAAATTTATAGGCGATAGAGCGGTAGTTTCGGTGCATAACCACAACGATCTAGGCATGGCAACAGCAAATTCACTAGCTGCTATAAAAGCTGGTGCAAGGCAGGTTGAAGGCACGATAAATGGCATCGGCGAGCGCGCTGGAAATGCTGCACTTGAAGAGATCGTGATGGCCATAAAAACTCGTCAGGACGTCTTTGCGCCGCTTTACACAGGCATCATCTCAAAAGAAATTTATCCAACTTCAAGACTGATCGCTAGCATCACAGGTATCGAGCCACAGCCAAATAAAGCAATCGTTGGTAAAAACGCCTTTGCACACGAGAGTGGCATCCATCAAGACGGCGTACTAAAGCACAAAGAGACTTATGAGATCATCAGTGCTGAGAGTATCGGCTTAGAGAAAAACTCGCTCGTTCTTGGCAAGCACAGCGGCCGCCATGCGTTTAAAGATAAGCTTGCTAGCCTTGGATTTGACCTTGATAGTGATGCGCTTAATAAGGCGTTTGAGAAATTTAAAGAGTTGGCGGATAAGAAAAAAGAGATATTTGACGATGATATCAGGGCGCTTGTAGCAGAGGAGATCACCAAGATCCCGCAAGCTTACGAGATCACAGACTTGCTTCAAAGTAGCGGTGGTAGCTTAGCAAGTGCCTCTATGAGCATCAGGCACAACGACGAGATCGTTAGCGACTCAGCCCTTGGCAATGGCACAGCAGATGCGATATTTAAGGTAGTTGATCGCATCAGCGGCATTAATGGCACGCTCAAAGACTACAAGGTCACAGCTGTTTCTCAGGGCAAAGATGCACTTGCAAAGGTCGATGTAAAAGTCGAGTTTGAGGGCAAGACAGCCGTAATGGGTCACGGACTTGATATCGATACGATGATGGCAAGCGCTAAGGCCTATGTCGGCGCACTAAATAGCTACCTTCGTATCCATAAAAACTAAAATTTTAGCTGGCTGCTGAATTTGCAGCTGGCTAATTTAAATTTAGCTACTCTTTAAATTTACTGCGTTTTACAAATTTTAAAATTCCATTCACTCGCCTTAGCAGACTACTAAATTTAGAGCCGTGATATGTCAGCTCTAATTTTAAAATTTGCTTGAACATTTTTGTAAAAATTAAATATTTTAGTTTGTAGTTACAAATTTTAAACTCTCACTCACCCACAAGAATTAACTACTAAAATTTGGCTTCGCTTGCAGTTTAGCTCAAATTTTAGAGTCGAAATTACTTGTTTGCAAATTTTAAAATTTGCTTGAGTTTCTAACTGCATGCAGTGCGAAGCGCTGAAACATGCCCCTCTAACGTGCGATGGGTTTTTACTAGGGCTTTACCTCGTAACTGCAAGCAGACGAGGGATCTGAAGGGAGATAAGGAGACGGACTTCGTGTCTGCCCTGCAGTTGCGAGCCTGCGAAGCAAAATTCAAGTCCCCTTGTCTCCCTTTTGGATAAAAGAGTTTATAAATTTAAAGTTGAGATTTCAAAAATAGAAATTTGCTATTTTGTAAATTTTAAACTTTCATTCACTCCTAAGAATTGACTACTAAAATTTGGCTTCGCTTATCGCTTAGCTCAAATTTTAGAGCCGAAATTACTCGTTCATAAAATTTTAAAATTTGCTTGAACTTTCTAAGTCGCAAGAAGTAAATTCCTACATATCCAAGAATTTAAACAAATATCCTAAAATAACCAAAAATTTTAAAGGAAATTTCATGCAAAACAAGCTTTTTACGCCGCTTAAGATAGGTGGCATCGAGATCAAAAACCGTATCATCATGGCTCCGATGTGCATGTATGAGGTCAAAAAAGAGGATGGCCGTCCAAGGTGCTTTCACAAGCTTCACTACGCTACAAGGGCGATCGGCGGTGTTGGCATGATCATCGTTGAGGCGACAGCTGTTGAGGCGCGTGGCAGGATCACCAAAAAAGACCTTGGGCTTTGGAGTGACGAGCAGATCGAGGCTCACGCGGAGCTAGTAAAAGGCTGCAGTAAATACGGCGCCAAAATGGCCATCCAGCTTGCTCATGCCGGCAGAAAGGGCACTTGTGAGGGCATCATCGCACCAAGTGCTATCAAATTTAGCGATGAATACGCCACGCCAAAAGAGATGAGCGCAGAGGATATCGCAAGCGTTAAGCAAAGCTTTGTGGAGGCGGCCATTAGAGCAAAGAGCGCAGGATACGAGGCTGTGGAGATACACGCGGCGCATGGATATTTGATAAATCAATTTTTATGCGCTGGCACAAATAAGCGAAGTGACGAATACGGCGGTTCTTTTGAAAACCGCATAAGGCTGCTGCTTGAAATTTTAAGAGAGATCAAAGCTGGCGCTAATATCACAGTTGGTGTGAGGATAAGTGCAAGTAGCTGGCTTAAGGGCGACTGGGACGTAGAAGATAGCGTAAAGCTCGCACGTGAGCTAGAGAAAAATGGAGCTGACTTCATCCACGTATCAGCTGGTGGAGTCTATGCAAAAGTTGATAGCACGCCCAAATTTGCACCACTTTATCAGGCTGGCTACGCAAAAGCGGTGAAAAATGCAGTCAAAATCCCAGTCTTTACAGTCGGACTTATCACAAAGGCAAGCGAGTGTGAGGCGCTGCTGCTTGGTGATGTTTGCGACGGCGTGGCGCTTGGCAGAGAGCTACTGCGCAACCCATATTTTGCTTTTGGCGCCATGAAAGAATTTGGCGAAAATGACAAAATAGAAAATGCCTATAAAAGGGCTTACTAAAATTTACGGCAAGGTGAGTGCCTTGCCAAATTTCATTTTTCTTAAATAAAAATCACTAGAATTTGCTTACTATTTTTTTATAATAATAAATCAAAATTTCTATATTTATAGCTATAAAATCGCATTTATTTTAAATTTTTACCTGAAATTTATATTTAAAATTATAATATTCAATTTCAAAATTAGACTATAAACTAAAATAGTAATTTTAATAATCAAACTAGGAGGAGAGATGAGATTTAAGGGCTTATTTAAGCTCTCTCTTGCAGCAAGCTTGGCAGTTTGTGCAAACGCAGCAGACGAGAGCGTGCTAAGCGGTGTTGAGGTGACAAGTAGCAGCGGTGGATACGGCGTTGATGATATCAAAATTTCAACTAGAAACGCTGGCCTAGCAAAAGACGTGATGAGGGACATCCCTGGCGTCTATGTGGGCGGCACAAACGGCATGAATCAAAAAATTTATATGAGAGGCGTAAGTGACCGCGGTCTAAATATCACGATAGATGGCGCGAAACAAAATGGAAACACGTTTCACCACAACGCCGACTTGCTGATCGACCCTGATCTCATAAAGGCAATAGACGTCGAGGTTGGCTCAAGATCGGTCGTAAATGGCTCAGGCGCGCTTGGTGGCTCAGTCGCCTTTAAAACGGTCGATGCAAAAGACTTGCTAGAAAGCGGCGAGAAGATCGGTGCAAAGATAAAGACAGGATACGCCTCAAATAACAGCGAATTTTCTCAAGGCCTTATGCTTTTTACTGCCCCAGTTGAAGGGCTTGACTTTATAGCAGCTATTAATCACAAGGGCTATGACTATGGCAAAAGTGGTAATAAAAGAAAGATAGGCGGCGATGGCAACGACCTTAGCTATCTTCTAAAGCTTGGTTATAGCTTCCTTGATGTGCATAGAATTTCTATCTCAAGAGAGCATAATGAATTTAAGGGTCTTTACCCTTTAAGAGCAGAATTTGGCAGCTGGTATAGTGGCTCAAATAGTGTCGATAACCGCAAGTATGAGCGCGACACAACAACGCTAAAATATGAGTATAAGCCAAGCGATCTTTTAAATTTGGACGTAACGGCTTATAACACAAGACATCAAAGGGTCGATGATTCAAAATGGGGCGTAGAGACGAACGGCATAAATGCAAAGGCTAAAAGTGTAGTAGAGAGCGGCGCTTTGACGCAGACTTTTAGATATGGTGCTGAGTTTTATCAAAGTAAAAATTTCAACAAACCAGACAATCACTACCCAGAAAAGGTAAATAACTACTCAATATACGCAGAAGATGCGCTAAATTTTAGCTCGCTAACCGTTACTCCTGGTATCAGATACACTCATCACGAGCTAAAAAGCTACGACGGCAGAGCTGGAAATGTAAAGAGCTACACATATAAATTTAACGAATTTACACCAGCGCTTGCGCTTGATTATGAGATCATTAAAGGACTTAACGCGTTTGCAAGCTATGCTAGGGTCTTTAGAGGACCTGACGTCATGGAGTCGATGATGGCAAGTGGAAGTAGTAGGGGCAGGGCTTTAAACTGGGCGGCAAATAAAGACCTAAAAGCGACCACTGGCAACAGCTATGAGACTGGGCTTAAATACCATGGCGACATAAGCGAAGCTAGCTCATATAGCCTATCTGCAAAATACTTCATGACAAAATATAAAAATTTAATAGTCGATAACAACGCAGCAGGTGGTGGTGTAAATCAAACTCTAGTCAGGATAAACGCTGGTGGGGCCGATATAAGCGGCGTTGAGCTACTTGCAAGGCTAAATTTAGACGCACTAAGCCTAGCTGCTAGCTATACTCACCAAAAGGTAAAATATAAAGATAGGGTTGCAAAATCAAATGGCAGCTACTACACCTCAAACATCATTGGTTACCGAGATCAAGGCGATAAATACACATTTAACGCAGAGTACGCGTTTTCAAGGATCGATACGCTAATAGGCTACAACCTAATCTACTTTGCCTCGAAAAATACCGTCTCAGCTGGCGACGACAAAAATGTCAAGATACCAAGCTACGCAGTTAGCGACATTTACGCTACCTATGCGCCAAGTAGCGGTAAATTTAAAGGGCTTGAGATAAATGCTGGAATTTACAATCTCTTTAACAAAGCATACGCTTCGCAGTCACAACGAACGGCTGATTATACAGGCGATCCAAACTACGTAGACTGGGAGCCAGGTAGAAATTTCAAAGTAAATGTCTCTTATAAATTTTAGCTTTATGGCAAGGTGAAAGCCTTGCCAAATTTCACTTTTACACAGCCTATTTTTCACGCCTCGCTTTTTGCTGTTTGATTTAAATTTAATATAGTATCATTTGTGCGACTAAACTTTCAGGGGAGAAAATGAGGCAAAAGCACTTTGAAGTGGCAATTGTTGGAGCGGGCATTAGCGGGACGGCACTCTTTTACGAGTTGGCTGCATTTAGCGATATAAAAAAGGTCGCGCTTTTAGAAAAATATGACGGCGTAGCGACGCTAAATTCAAGTGGCAAGGGCAACTCACAGACCATCCACTGCGGCGATATCGAGACAAACTACACGCTAGAAAAGGCAAAAAAGGTCTCACAAGTGGCAAATATGCCAGTAAGATATGCCCTAAAATACAACCTAGAGGGCAAATATATGTTTGCTCATCAAAAGATGACGCTAGCCATCGGAGATGCCGAAGTAGAGCGCATCAAGGAGCGATATGATAGCTTTAAAGAGCTATTTCCTTATCTTGAAATTTATGACAAAGAGAAGTTAAAACAGATCGAGCCAAACGTCGTTTTTGACGCAAATGGCAATGAGCGACCTGAAAATATCATCGCAATAGGCGCGCAAAATGGCCAGTATACGACGATGGACTTTGGCGGCGTGGCAAATTCGCTCGTTCAAAATGCGCTAAATTTAGGCGGAGATGGCTATGAGATCAGCCTAAGCTCAGAAGTGACTGATATGAAAAAGGTGGGCGATACCTTTCACATCAAGATAAATGACGGCGAGGTGATCACAGCAAACTACGTCGTAGTCGATGCTGGTGCGCACTCGCTATTTCTAGCTCACAAGATGGGTTATGGGCTACATCTTAGCACGCTGCCAGTTGCTGGAAGCTTTTACTTTGCTAACAAGCGCCTGCTAAACGGCAAAGTCTATATGGTGCAAAACGACAAGCTACCATTTGCCGCGCTTCATGGCGACCCAGACATCCTAGCTAATGGCAACACTCGCTTTGGCCCAACTGCCCTTGTCATACCAAAGCTTGAGAGATTTCACGGCTGTTCTAGCTTTTTTGACTTCTTAAAGTGCTTAAAATTTGACAAAAACGTCCTTGAAGTCTTTACAAATTTACTAAAAGACGAGGACATAAGGTCCTATATACTAAGAAATTTCTTGTTTGAAGTGCCATTTATCAACAAAAAAGAATTTGTTAAAGATGCTAGAAAGATCGTGCCAAGTCTAAGCGAAAACGACCTAAGCTATGCTGTAAATTTTGGTGGCGTAAGGCCGCAGGTGATCGACCGCAATAAAAAAAGACTAGAGCTTGGCGAGGGCAAGATCAGCACAGGCGAGGGCATAAGCTTTAATATGACGCCAAGCCCAGGGGCTACTAGCTGTTTTGAAACGGCGAGGGCTGATATGGAGGAAATTTGTAAATTTTTGGGCAAAAATTTCGACGAAGAGAAATTTAACGCCGAGTTTTTTGGGTAGGAAATGGGAGTGTTTGATATTTTTAAAGGAGGTGCGGATATGCCAAAAACAGCACAACAAAGAAAAGATGAGAACATAAAAATTTTAAAAAAAGAGGGCGTAGCGGTGCTTGAGAGCTTGCCGCTTCGCTATGAAAATAGCGAGGTTACGCCAAGAGATATTGACGAGATAATAAAGCGCGCAGTTTGCTCATTTACAGCGATCATGTGTGCTTGCACGATCCGTGATGAGGGCTCTTTGGGCGAAGAAAATATGGCGTGGGCAAAGAGCTTTTTGGGTGATGCCTACGAGGGACTAAGCGTAAAAGAAAAAGAGGTCGTTGAAGACAGAGCCGATATGGACACGGCTGTTAATATGGGCTGGAAATATGAGTCGCTTTGGATCTTGCTTTGGGCGCTTGGTATAGCCGAAGATATCGGCCAGATGGATAAAATTTGTGACTGCGAGTTTGTGATGAATGTCTTTAGAGAGGGCAGGCTAAAAAGCCGTTCAAAGCTTCGCAGTATGGATGAAATTTTAAGTAAGCTCGATCTAGTTTATCGCTACCACTGGGCGTGTGTAAATGCAAGAGTAAATGGCACAAAGGCGGCTGGACTTGACGAAGAGGTCGTTATGGAGAGGCGAGCAGGGCTTGAGTGGCTATGCTGCAAAGGGCAGGAAAATGACGACTTGAGCGCTGAGTTTAACTGCTGGGACTATCCTGATCTAAACACTTGATGTAAGAAATTTTAAGCTCAAATGAGCTTAAAATTTATCTTAACGTAAATGCTATCGGAAAGCGAAGATAGCGAGCTTCTTTTGGTTTTGGAAACTCAGAGCTTGCTTTTTACTTCGCCTTTAATAAGTGACTAAAATGCTCGTATGTCGCAATAAGTGTTAAGCAAATTTAACTAGCTTAGCGCGGTTTAAACGGTAAAAAACTAACTCTCAAGACCTAAATTTGCTCTGTATTCTTCATACGTGCCTTTAAAATCAACAACCTCGCCACTACCTTTTAGGTGTAAAATTCTATTTGCAAAGGCATCTATCAGCTCCCTGTCATGGCTCACGCAGATGACTGAGCCATTAAAGTTATAAAATGCCTCACCAAGTGCGATAATAGCCTCAAGATCGAGGTGGTTGTTTGGCTCGTCCATGACAAGTAAATTTGGCCTATGAAGCATAAGCTGAGCTAGTCTTACTCGGTGTTTTTCACCACCGCTTAGTGCTCCGACTGCTTTTTCTTGCTCGGCACCGCTAAAGAGCATCCTGCCAAGGCACTTTCTGATCTCGTCGATGTCCTTGTTTTTGGCATCTTGCAAATATTCATAAAGCTTTAGCTCGCCATCTATCTTATTTACCGTATCTTGCGCAAAATATCCTAGCTCGATGGTCGCACCTATATGCACCTCGCCCGCGTCAGGCTTTATCTCGCCCATTATGATCTTACAAAGTGTGCTTTTACCAACGCCGTTATGACCGATGATAGCTAGCTTGTCGCCTTTTTCGAGCTTAAAGTTAAAATTTTCAAATATCACTTTATCATCAAATTTCTTACTTACGTTTTTAAGCTCTATTAGCTCATTGCCTATCTCGCGGTTTGCACGAAATAGAATACTTGGATCACGCCTGCTTGAGACTGCAATCTCTGCTATGTCAAGCTTTTCAAGCTGTTTTGCACGTGAAGTCGCCTGCTTTGCCTTGCTCGCATTTGCTGAAAATCTCGCGATAAATTTCTCCAGCTCCTCTTTCTCTTTTAGCTTCTTATCACGCTCCATCTCATGCTGCTTTGCGATCAAATTTGCAGCCATATACCAGTCGTCGTAGTTGCCTGAAAACTCGCGAATTTTCTTAAAATCCACATCCAAAATATTTGTGCAAACTCTATTTAAAAAGTGCCTATCGTGACTGATAACCACAAGCGTGCCCTCGTGGCGGTTTAGCTCGTTTTCTAGCCATGCGATCGCGTCTATATCAAGGTTGTTTGTTGGCTCATCTAAGAACAAGATGTCTGGCTTTGGAAAGAGCACTTGAGCTAGCAAAACCTTAACTTTATCTGAGTTTTCAACCTCGCTCATCAGCTTATCAAATTCATTTAGTCCAAGCGAGCTTAAAATTTTCTCTATCCTAGTCTCGTACTCGTAGCTTGGGTCTTCTTCAGCACTTATCATCTCAAGCTCGCTTAAGCGCTCATTTATCTCATCAGTAAATTCCTCGCTCATATAGAGCTTCTCTTTCTCTTTTACAGCGTCATATAGGCGTTTGTTGCCATAAAGCACCGCATCTTTTAGTGTGAAATTTTCAAACGCAAACTGATCTTGACCAAGCACGCCAACCTTTAGTCCATTTTCTATGATGATCTCGCCGCTAGTTGGCTCGATAGCTCCGCTTAAAATTTTTAAAAATGTCGATTTACCAGCGCCATTTGCACCGATTAGTCCGTATCTGTTGTGGCGATTTAGCTTTAAATTTACATCCTCAAATAGCAAACTACTTGCAAATCTTTGAGTAAGTCCCCTAACTTCTAACATTATTTTTCCTTGAATTTATTTTTTTGCGATTTTGCCTAAAATTTGATTAAAAAGCCATTTGCTACTTTAGCCTAAAATGCCCCGTGATCTTGTAGCTATAAAGTATGTTTTCTTCTTGCACGCCAGAGCCGATATTGTGGATGACAAGCGGTGTTTTGGCGTAAAATTTATCTGAGATCACACCGATGTGAGGCAAATTTCCTGGTAGCATCCACGTGACGATATCGCCTGGTAAAAATTTATCATCACTCACCTCAAAACCTTTTCTTTTTAGATAGGTAGCGATGTTTAAAACACGCCTGTGATCGATGTTTTTATCAGCCTTTTTAAGTCCCCATTTTTTAGGGTAGCTTGCGAAATTTCTACTCATATCTTCAAAAATAAGCCTTTGCAGATCCATATCCTGATGCCGCAAAGCCCTTACTACAACGTCGGTGCAAACGCCCTTTTTGATATCCACGTCGCCCATAGGATAGGCGAGCCGCTCGTAGCTTGGATCATAGCTTAGCGTCACACCGATCTGCGACCTAGCGTCATTTACAAATTTACTCGCCGAAAAGGCAAAAATTTGCGTGGCAAAAATAGCTAAAAGTAGAAATTTCTTCATTTTCTACTTTAAAAGCATGGTTTTTAAGATACGTTTTCCTATCTCAACGCCTGGCTGATCGTAGGTGTTGATGCCTAGCATGATACCAGTAGCCGAGGTTAGTAGCTCGTAGTAAAAAATGAGCCAGCCAGCGTGAAACTCATCAAGCCTCTCAAGCGTGATAGTATCGACACTTATGCCCTCTTGCACGAGCGCCATAGCCGTCGCGTCGCACTGCAAATTTATGAGCTCATTTAGGCTTAGACCTGCCACAAAATCGCACTCTTCAAGCCCTTTTAGGCTTAAATTTGGGATAGTCTTGTCGCTTGCGTGATCTTTTATCTTTATAAATGTCACACTCTTATCTTTTACGCCGTCCATGATAAGCTGCAAAAAGCTGTGCTGATCGCGGCTGCCGACAAGTCCAACTGGCGTAAGTCCGACCCTTTTATAGCCTCGTTTTTTGCCAAGACTCTCAGCCCAAAGCTGCACATACCAGTCGTTAAATTCAAAAAATCTATCGCAATAGCTAAAAATGACATTTATGCTGGCGTTTCTGCTAGTAGCGTAGTGGTAGGCTTTTGCGACTATGGAGCTATCTTTTTGCTCAATGTATTGCTTCTTGCAAGCAAGCGCGCCATCTAAAAGCGCCTTTATATCGTAGCCACAGATACCAAGAGGCACAAGGCCGATCGCACTTAGCACGCTAAATCTACCGCCAACGTTTTTTGGGATGTTAAAAAATTTGATCCCATTTTCTTTGGCAAAATTTTCTAAATTTGTGCCAGGATCAGTTATGATGAGGAAATTTTTGCCTAAATTTTGAGGCTTAAAGTCATCAAGCAAGCACTTAAAAATAGTGATCGTCTCGATCGTGTTGCCTGATTTTGAGCTTATTATAAAAAGTGTCTCGTCAAATTTTAGCCCACTAAGCGCGCTTTTGTAGCTGCAAGGATCGACGTTATCTAAAAACAAAAGCTCTCTTTTTATCCCCTTTGTGCCTTCAAGCATTGATTTTAGCGCCTTTACGCCAAGACTGCTGCCGCCAATGCCAACAAGTACTACATTTTTGATATGAGCTAGTCCCTTTTCATACTCTTCGATCTCGCCAAGTAAATTTTGCCCAAGCACTGGCAGGTGGTAGTAGCCTATCTCGCCGCTTTCGTACTCGTCGTTTATGCGTTTGGCGTAGCAGTCGATGACCTCGCTGCTTGCAAAGTTAAATTTAAATGAAGTTTCTATCATTTACTGCGCTCGTAAAAGAAATTTGTAGCCTCAACAAAGCCATCTATGCTGCCACAATCAAACCTCTTGCCCTTAAATTTATAAGCTAGCACCATGCCATCTTTTGCCTGCGTTTTTAGCGCGTCTGTGATCTGGATTTCGCCGTTTTTGCCTGGCTTTGTTCGCTCTAAGATGTTAAAAATATCTGGCGTTAGGATGTAGCGGCCAATTATCGCTAAATTTGTCGGAGCCTCGGCAGGATCAGGCTTTTCAACCATATCATCGACCATTATGAGATCATCTTCTATAAACCTACCGCTTACGACGCCGTAAGACTTAGTCTGCTCTTTTGGCACCTCCATTACAGCAACGACGCTGCAGCGATACTTTTCATAAATTTTAACCATTTGCGAAAGCACGCCCTCGCCATTTTCATTTATACATAGATCATCTGCCAAAATGACCCCAAAAGCCTCATCTCGAACTAGAGTTTTGCCCGTATAAATGGCGTGTCCAAGCCCTTTCATAGCATTTTGCCTAGTAAATGAAAATGTGCATGAGCTCATTAAATTTCTAACTTCGCTAAGCAGTGACTCTTTTGAGCTGCCTGCGATCTCTTTTTCTAGCTCGTAGCTGATGTCAAAATAGTCCTCAAGCGCCCTTTTTCCGCGTCCTGTGACAAAGGCCATATTGTCCATGCCAGCCTCAAGCGCCTCATCAACGCCGTAGTGAATGAGCGGTTTTGTAAGGATCGGCAACATCTCTTTTGGGAGTGATTTTGTAGCTGGTAAAAACCTCGTTCCATATCCAGCCGCTGGAAACAGGCAAGTTTGTATCATTTTAGTCCTTCGTAAAAAATTGCAAAATTCTACTATCTTTTCCTTAATAATATAAATTTGTCTGAATTTACAAGGCTTTAATTAGCAAATTGATAAGATTTTTAAAATTTTTAAAAAAGAGCAAATTTGCAGACGATTGATAGGATATTTAAAGCCCAGCTTGATATAAAAAAGTCAAATTTCTTAGCATTTTTGTGCCCGATAAGCTCGTTTAAAAGCTTGCACGAACACCTAAAAGAGGAGCATTTTAAGGCCGTTCACGTAGTTTGGGCGACAAGGGAGCTAAACAAATACGGACAAATCGTTGAAAATCAAAGCGATGATGGCGAGCCAAAGGGCACTAGCGGCCAGCCAAGCCTAAACGCGCTAAGAGGAGCCCAGCTTATAAATGTTGGGGTCTTGATAGTTCGCTACTTTGGCGGGATAAAGCTTGGCACTGGAGGGCTTGTTAGGGCCTACTCAGGGGCTGTGAATGAAGCGATAAATGAAGCCATAAAAGATGGTGGCGTGATGAAATTTGAGTTAAAAGATGAGGTTAAATTTTTTACGCCATTTTCGCTGATGAGCCGCTTTGAGCACTACTTCGCCACTAAAAATTTAAGCGAGTTTGAAAGAGAATTTAACGACCTTGGAGCGATCTGGAGCGTAAATTTAAACGAGGCCGAGTTTGCCGAGTTATTTAAATTTTGCAAAGAATTTGAAGCAAGCGAGTTTAAATTTCTAGCCTTACCACTTGGCAGCAAGGCGCTGTTTATTTATTAATTGTAAAATCGCATAAATTTAAAAAGAAAGTAAAAAATGGAAATTTGGAACGACATTTATAACCACTTTAACCCAGTCGCCTTTAGCCTCTTTGGCTTTAGCGTGCACTGGTATGGGCTTATGTATATTTTAGCCCTTGTTTTAGCACTTGCCATGGCAAAGTATCTCGTTAAAAAAGATGATATCCCTATCTCAAATCAACTTTTAGACAACTACTTTTTTTGGGTAGAGATAGGCGTTATTTTAGGCGCTAGGCTTGGCTGGGTTTTAGTTTATTCTGGTGAAGCGGGATATTATCTAACGCAGCCTTGGCAAATTTTTAATCCAATCCACAACGGCGAGTTTATAGGAATTCGCGGCATGAGCTATCACGGCGCTGTGGTTGGCTTTTTGTTAGCGACAATTTTATTTTGCAAAAGATATAAGCAAAATGCTTGGCAATTGCTTGATCTTTGCGCCATCTGCATACCTTTTGGCTACACCTTTGGCAGGATAGGAAATTTCTTAAATCAAGAGCTTTTTGGACGAGTCACAGACGTGCCTTGGGCGATAAACGTCTTTGGTCAGCCAAGACATCCAAGCCAGCTTTACGAGGCATTCTTAGAAGGTTTAGTTATTTTTGTCATTTTATTTTTATATAGAAAATATAAGAAATTTAATGGCGAACTCATAGCACTTTACGCCATTTTATACACATTTGCAAGATTTATTTGTGAATTTTACAGAGAGCCTGATTCTGGACTTGGATTTATTATCTTTGGTCTATCAATGGGGCAAATTTTATCACTTATTATGTGCGGGTTCGGAATTTTTGTCTATATTAAACTCTACAAGAGATTTACGAAAATTTAATGTCAATATTTAAAATTTATTAAAGTAAAGTTCTGATAACATTAGCTTTATCAATTAATGCTAATGTTTAAATTAGTATTAAGAAATGATAACTTATTTCAAATTTCTTAGGAGGGCTCATGACCGGGCTTATAGAAGGTTTTTTGGGGAAACGGTCGGACGGCAAAAAAAGCCGCACTCCAGCCGCTTGGGATAGATGGCAAAGTATTACAGGATTTATTCTAGCCTGTTTCATATTGTGCCATATGGTTTTTACTTCTACTATACTACTTGGCAAAGACGCATTTAACGCTGTCGTAGGATTTGCAGAGGCTAAATTTTTATTTGGCGAGGCCACTTGGTGGATCACAAATGTTATAGCTGCTGTTATCTTTGTAGTTTTTGTAACTCACGCCTTCTTGGCAATGAGAAAATTTCCTGCAAATTATAGACAATACTTAATGTTTAGAGGCCACAAAGACCGCATGAAGCACCTTGATACCACACTTTGGTGGTTTCAGTTTTTAACAGGTTTTGCTCTATTTTTTGCAGCAAGCGCCCACCTCATCGACATCATCTTTGGCGGACACATCACTGCTGACAAATCAGCCGCTGCTTTTCACAAACTAGAAATTTTCTACTTCGCACTACTTGTTTTCATGGTCGTTCACGCTAGCGTTGGCATGTACCGCTTATATGTCAAATGGGTAAGCATTGATGGCGTAAATAAACACGAAATGTTTGCCAAAAGAAATAAGGCAAAGACAGTTGTATTTGTCATTTATGGCATACTTGCTGTGATCGCGCTAATCGCCGATTTCGTGTGGATCAGCCATTAAAAAGGAGCTAGAAGATGAATGTAAAATATTATGACGCATTGGTAATTGGTGGTGGTCTAGCTGGTCTTAGAGCTGCTGTGGCTGCTGGAGAAAAGGGCTTAAGCACCGTAGTTTTGAGCCTCATCCCTGTAAAACGCTCTCACTCTGCTGCTGCACAAGGCGGCATGCAAGCAAGCCTTGGTAACTCTAAAATGAGTGAAGGCGATAACGAAGATGTACACTTTGCTGACACAGTAAAAGGTAGCGACTGGGGTTGTGATCAACAAGTTGCACGTATGTTTTGTCAAACTGCTCCAAAAGCGATTCGTGAGCTTGCAGCTTGGGGTGTGCCTTGGACTAGGATTACAAAAGGCGAAAGAAGCGCTATCATAAACGCTCAAAAGACAACTATCGTTGAAAAAGAAGAGGTTCATGGCCTTATCCACTCACGTGACTTTGGTGGTACAAAAAAATGGAGAACATGCTACACAGCTGACGCAACTGGTCACACCATGCTTTTTGCTGTTGCAAACGAAGCACTTAAGCACAATGTAGAAATTCACGACCGCAAAGAGGCGATCGCTTTGATACACCAAAATAACCGCTGTTACGGCGCGATCGTTCGTGACCTAGTAAATGGCGAGATCACAGCCTATGTTTCAAAAGGCACACTTATAGCAACTGGCGGTTATGGTAGAGTTTATAAACACACTACAAACGCTGTTGTTTGCGAAGGTATCGGCGCTGCGATCGCACTTGAGACTGGCGTAGCTCAGCTTGGCAATATGGAAGCTGTTCAGTTTCACCCAACTCCGATCGTCCCATCTGGCATTCTTTTAACAGAAGGTTGCCGCGGTGATGGTGGAATTTTACGTGACGTTGATGGATACCGCTTTATGCCTGATTATGAGCCAGAGAAAAAAGAGCTAGCTAGCCGCGACGTCGTTAGCCGCCGTATCATGGAGCACATCCGTGCAGGCAAAGGCGTACCTAGCCCTTATGGCTATCACGTTTGGCTTGATATCTCTATCCTTGGACGCGAACACATCGAGAAAAATTTACGTGACGTTCAAGAAATTTGCGAAATTTTTAACGGCATCGATCCTGCTGACACTGAAGTATATACCGATGAGACAGGACATCAGCGTGGCAAAGGCTGGGCACCGATCCTACCTATGCAGCACTACTCAATGGGCGGCATCAAGACAAAACCAACTGGCGAGAGCCCAACACTAGCTGGTCTATTTAGCGCTGGTGAGGCTGCTTGCTGGGATATGCACGGCTTTAACCGCCTTGGTGGTAACTCAGTTTCTGAGACAGTTGTCGCTGGTATGATCGTTGGTGATTATTTTGCAGATTACTGCGCTAGCCACGAGATCGAGATAAACACAGCTGATATCGAGAAATTTGTTAAAAAACAAGAAGACTATCTAAATAGCCTCGTCACAAAAGAGGGTAAATTTAACGTCTTTGACATCAAAAACAAGATGAAAGAGGTAATGTGGGAACACGTTGCGATATTTAGAACAGGCAAAGGTCTAGAGCTTGCTGTTAAAGAGCTTGAAGCACTATATAAAGAGTCACTTGATGTAAAAGTAAGCAACAAAGCACTATTTGGCAACCCAGAGCTTGAAGAGGCTTACCGTGTGCCAAAGATGCTAAAACTAGCGCTTTGTATCGCAAAAGGTGCGCTTGATAGAACAGAGAGCCGTGGCGCTCACTGCCGTGAAGACTATCCAAAGAGAGATGACCTTAACTGGCTAAACAGAACGCTTACAAGCTGGAAAGAAGGCGACACTATGCCAACTATCACTTATGAGCCACTTGATATCATGAAGATGGAGATGCCGCCAGCATTTAGAGGTTATGGTGCAAAAGGAAATATCATCGAGCATCCAAACAGCGCTATCCGCCAAAAAGAGGTCGATGAAATTCGCGAGAAAATGCAAGCAGAAGGTAAGAGCAGACAAGAAATTCAAGAGGCTTTGATGCACTATGACCTTCAACCAAAATATAAAGCACCAAATGAAAGAGCAGGTATAGGAAATGAGTAGAAAAATAACCATAAAAGCTTTTAAATACAATCCTTTAAGCAAAGTTTCAAAGCCTCATTTTGCGACTTATGAGCTTGAAGAGACTGATGGTATGACGCTATTTATCGCGTTAAATCAAATTCGTGAGAAATTTGATCCAGATCTTAGCTTTGACTTTGTTTGTCGTGCGGGAATTTGTGGAAGTTGTGGCATGCTAGTAAATGGCAAACCAAGCCTAGCTTGCAGAACCCTAACAAAAGACTTTGAAAGTGGTGTCATCGAGCTTATGCCTTTGCCAGTCTTTAAACTACTAAAAGATCTAAGTGTAGATACTGGCAACTGGATGAACGCTATGAGTAAGCGTGTCGAGAGCTGGATACACACAGATCATGAGACAGATATCTCTAAGCTTGAAGAGAAAGTTGAGCCAGAAGTCGCTCAAGAAGTTTTTGAGCTTGATCGCTGTATAGAGTGCGGAATTTGCGTTGCATCTTGCGGAACAGCTATCATGAGACCTGATTTCATCGGCGCTGTTGGTCTAAACAGGGTTGCTAGATTTAAGATAGACGCACTTGATAAGAGAACTGACGAGGACTTTTACGAGCTAATCGGCGATGATGATGGCGTATTTGGTTGTATGACTTTGCTTGGTTGCGAAGACAACTGTCCAAAACACTTACCACTTCAGAGCCGCATAGCTTATATGCGTAGAAAAATGGCTGCTATAAAGTAGCAAAGGGGCTGTAAAAAGCCCCAAATTTATTTAAATACTCTGCAAGCAGAGACCAAGATACAGATACAAATATCTAGTGCCGCAAATAAGAAAAATACAAATATTAAAAGCGGAAACGACAATACTATACCCATTATATAGCCAAGTGGTAAAGTAATAAAAAATAAAAGATCAAATCCGGTGCTAAAGTAAAAAAATAGCGCAAACAATGAAGCGAACACGTTTATAAATAAGTTGATATTATCAGAGAAAAACTCTGTTAAGCTTATATATTTCATGCGGTGATTATAGCTTTTAAGATTAAAAAAAATTGATGAAAATTTATCTAGCATTTTAGAAAAAATGGACTATGAAGCCGGAAGTTCTACAAACAAAGGTCCAGATGGTGGATAGATGGCATAATAGACGAAGATGAGCTAGGACTTTCTAAAATTTACATCCAAGCAAAAAGATATAAAGATGGTAGCAACATAGGCAGGCAAGAGATACAGCAGTTCATCGGCGCTATCTCAAATAAAAATACCAAAAAAGGCGTCTTTATTACAACGGCAAAATTTACAAAAGAGGCCCAAACGTTTGCCAAAGATAGTCAAAACTTTAGCGTGGTCTTAATAGATGGTGACAGATTAGCCAAACTAATGATAAAGCATAATGTCGGAGTCCAAACAAGTCAAATT
>NZ_POYR01000141.1:0-7942 GCF_002912425.1 Campylobacter concisus | reverse complement strand
CTTGGTTTTTATAAGTGTTTAGTAGATCAAGTACATCTTTACCATTACTTGATATTGCATTTTTAAGAGCAAGTTGTAGATCTTTAAATGTGCTTTTTAGTTGATTTAGAGCTGGGTTATTAGTATCAGCTTCTAGGCTTGCTTCATAGTTGCCATCTTTTATCTCATTTACAAAGGTGTTGGCTTTTTGGATGAAGGTGTTCTCATGCTCTTTTGCCGTCTGGATAACATCTATATTTTCATTTATGAGCGATGACATGACGCAAATTTCATCCTTGCCTTTTAAGCTTAGAAGTTTAGCAGAATTTGTCTTGTTGTTTAGATATAAGAAAAACTCGCTTAGCCCGCCCTTTACGCTATCGATGCCTGAAATGATATTTTTACCGACAAAAAATGAAACCAAAACAAGAAGCAGTATAAAACAGGCAAGCAAAATAACCATAGAAACAGCTAAGTTGCCAGCTTCGCTCATATCTTGTAAAGCTTTATCTTTCATATCATTTAACAAGTAAAGCTCATAGTTTCTAAAGTTATCGATCAAATTTGTGATGCTTTGAAACCAACTAGCTGCTTCGATCTTGCCAGCTGTCTCATCTGGAGTAGCGATAGCACTTTTGATGATATCATCTATCTTTTGAAACTCATCACTTTGTAAGATCTCTTTTTGCAAGCTATCTGCGTATGTGCCTGCGTTAAATTTCACGTAGTCATTTAAGAGATTTTTGATATTTGCATTAAATGAAACCAAATTTACGTATGTATTTTTGTCGATATTATGTTTTATAAAGGCAGCATTTAGCACCGCCCTTGTGATACCAAAATACTCTTTGATCTTTGAGATGCTAAAAATTCTAGCCAAGTTATCTTTCATATCAGGCTCAGAACTGCTTGCGAGGGAATTTTCAAATATAAGTGTATTTTCGATCATATCGTGAAATTTAGGAGCTATGAGAGCAAAACTTTCTTTGCTATCTACTTTTGCTCTTAAGCTATTAAGCTCGCTTGAAAGTTCATCTTTGTTAGAAAGTTTAGACAAAACGCCATCAACTTTAGCTCTTTGCTCTTTTAAATTTTTATCAGCGTCTTTGCCATTAGCTATAAAGCCTGCACTATAACCGCGCTCTTTTTGAAGTTCATGGATAAATTCACTTTGTTTTATGATGTCTTCAGCTATATTAAGGCTTGATACAGCTTGGCTTCTAGTCTTAAAAACGCCATTTAAAATATAAATACTTGTTGCGCTTAAACAAATAAGACTTAAAATTACAATTAGTAGGATTTTGATTTTTATACTTAGATTATTCATTTTTCATTCCTTTGCATTACAAGATACGTTATATTGGCTGTTTCTCCCAAAAACAAGGCGGATTTTATTACTTTAATAATTAAATATAACTTGAAAATATAAATTACATTTAAGCAACAATAAATTTACTTTACTAAATAAATGCCCTATTTTAGGTGATTTAAGAAAATTTTAATTACAAATAAATAATATTAATTAATAAAAAATATTTAAATTTTCTCCAAAATTTACGAAAATGAATAGATAAATTTGAAAAAGTAGTTAAAGATATTTTATAAGCAAAGATAAATTTAAGCAGGAGATCGCTCTCCTGCTTTGAGATTATTTAGAAAATTTTGGCTCAGAAAATGCTGTAAGTTTTGGTGCTTCATCGCCTTGATATTTTCTGATATTTACAAGAGCTGTGTGGCTGATGTTGCCGTTTGCTAGCTTACTTGTTGGGATATCTATAGTTAGCACGTTTGCAGAGCCATTTTTGCAGATGCCACTA
The DNA here is from genome assembly GCF_002912425.1 of Campylobacter concisus. Classification (GTDB taxonomy): domain Bacteria; phylum Campylobacterota; class Campylobacteria; order Campylobacterales; family Campylobacteraceae; genus Campylobacter_A; species Campylobacter_A concisus_AH. The sequence goes on along the minus strand of NZ_POYR01000141.1, from coordinate 6,146 downwards.
TCAAATCCGTCATACCAAGCGCCCTCAGCTAGTTTTACAACGCCCTCTTTGATGTTTTTAGTCACATAGGCACCCGCTAAAACCTCGCCACGAGCGTTAAATACACACACCAAATCGCCTGTTTTTACGCCAAGCTCTTTTGCGTCATTTTCGTTTATCCACACTGGCTCGCGGTTAGCGATAGCATACTTCTCACGAAGTGAAGTTTGGCTTAGCTGTGAGTGCAAGCGGTCAGTTGGGTGAGCGCTTATCATGTGGTATTTTGCAGGTTTATCTTTCATGCCTAGCCACTCGATCGGCTCAAACCAAGTTGGGTGCGCTTTGCAGTCATCATAGCCCATTTTCTCGATCGTATCTGAGTAAATTTCGATAAGACCGCTAGGCGTTCCAAGAGCGTTTAGCACAGGATCTTCTCTAAATTCGCCAAGTCTTACCCAATTATCACTATCTTGAGATGAGGCAAATGTGACTGGTTTGTTTTCATTCCAAAACTCTTCAAATGGCTTCATATCGCTTGCAAGCTCTGGTACAGCCTTGACCTGAGCGTAGGCTGCGTCATAGTACTCTTTGATCCAGTCAAACTCATCTTTGCCGTTATCTGTGTAGGCGATGGCTAAATTTTTAGCATAAGCCTTGCAAAGATCAGTGAAAATTTGATAGTCATCTTTTGCTTCGCGGTATTTTTCAACGACTTGCTTCATTGGCACGATGTTCATATTTGAGTAGTCCCCAGTCATCGTGATGTCGTTTCTCTCATACTCTGTTGTGACTGGAAAGACGATATCTGCCATCTTTGCTGTCGGTGTCCAGTAGGCTTCGTGAACGACAACCGTTCTTGGCTTTCTCCACGCTTTTAAATTTGTATTAGTATCTTGGTGATGAACTAGTGGGTTGCCGCCGACCCAGTAGATAAAGTCGATGTCTGGGTAGGTGATCTTTTTGCCGTCATGATCGATCACTTTGCCAGGGTGAAGCAACGCATCAGCGATACGAGCTACTGGGAAGGCATAGTCAGTTGCTTTTTGTAGCCAGCTTTGACCTGTGCCTGCTACTGCGGCTGCCTTTGCGACGAAGCGACCGTGTTTGTCAAACTCGCCTGTATCAGTGCCGATAAACTCGCCTTTTTCATTAAATTTACCAACACTTGCGCTATTTACACCGCCGATGACTGCGCCCTTGCATGTTGGTGCGCCGCCGTTTGAATAGTGGTAGCTTAAGCCAAAGCCTCCGCCTGGTAGGCCTATCTGACCGATCATAGATGCAAGTGTCACCATAGCCCAGTGTGGTTGCTCGCCGTGGTGAGCGCGCTGCATACCCCAGCCACTCATTAGCATCGTGCGGTTGCTTACAAATGTATCAGCTAGCTCTTTTAAAGTATCTTTGTCGATACCACAAATTTTGCTCGCCCACTCTAAATTTTTAGGAGTGTTGTCTGTCTTGCCAAGTAGATATGGGAGGAATTTATCAAAGCCATAAGTGTAGTTTTCGATAAATTCTTTATCGTATTTGCCACTTTCATATAGGTAGTGCATCATGCCTAGCATCATCGCTGTGTCGGTGTTTGGCACTGGAGCGATCCACTGAGCTTTGTCGAAGTATTGTGCTGTTTCAGACCTGATAGGATCGATCACGATCACTTTGATATCTTTTTTGTTTTTTAGCTCTTCAAAGTATTTAAAGCCTTGCTCATCAGTCGCTGTCCAAGCTATGCGAAGTGTCGCAAGTGGGTTTGCGCCCCAGATGACTACGACTTTTGAGTTTTCTAGCACTACTGGCCAGCTAGTTTGCTGCTCATAGACCTCGATACTACCTACAACGTGAGGCATGATGATCTGGCTAGCGCCTGTTGAATAGTCGCCTAGCGAGCCAACAAAGCCGCCACTAAGGTTCATAAATCTATGAAGTAAAATTATTGAGTTATGCACATTGCCGCTTGATTTCCAGCCGTAGCTACCTGCAAAAACGCTCTCTAAACCTTTTTGAGCTCTTGTTTTTTTAAGCTCCTTAGCAACTAGTTTGATCGCTTCTTCGTAAGGCACTTCGACCCACTCATCGATGCCGCGAAGCTCTGGTTTTGGGCTATCTGGGTTTTCAAGGTAGCTCTTTCTTACCATTGTGTGTTTGATACGACTTTTGTAGATCATATCTGGTGTGTAGTGCTGAAGTGGGTTGTAAATTTCACTTGTCTTTTGGATAGGCTCTGACTTTACAGCGATGCCGTTTTTAGTTGTAACTTTTAGCATGCCCCAGTGAGCAGCTGTAAGAGTTTCGCCATTTTTTACAACACCCTTTTTAATCTCATCAGCAAACAAATTTGAAGCTGTTACGCCTGAAAGCAAAGGTGTAGCTGCGATTGCTGTTGCACCTTTTTTTAGAAAATCTCGTCTGTTCTCGTTCATTGTTTCTCCTTATTTGCCTAAATTTACGTCAGATGAGTGTTTTTGTAGATATTCGATAACTAGCCACTCGTCTTTTTTCTCTATTGCAGTTCTGCCGATCATTGATTTTAGAAGTGACGGCCATTGATTTGCGTTAAAGTGCGTAGTTTGAGGCAACGCATGGCAAACGCCACAGCTCTCTTTATACATCTTATCAGCTTTTGCAAACATCGCATTTACATCTGTGCTAAAGCCATCTTTTTGAACGAAAACTGTCGTTTCTACCTCGTTCCATTTGCCGTTTTTGCCCTCTTTTATCACTTTGATATCAAAAGGTGCAGTTTTAGCAAACGCTACTGAGATGATCCTCGCGCCATCAGCAAAATAAATTACGTTGCTAGCGGCTGGGTTTTGATAGCCTTTTACTTTGATCTGCGCTCTATCGCCGCTAGTTTGCAAAATTTCAACTGCGTTGGTTGGTAGCAGCCTGCCTATACTCTTAGCTGAGCTTGCGTCAGTATATACGTCCTTTACGACATCTGTGTAGTTTAGCCCAGTACCAAATGCCGCACATGCTACGATGGCTGAAAGAATAATTTTTTTCATATTTCTCCCTTCAAAATGAAATTGTCAAATTCTAGGGGCTTTTTGATTAATTAAAAATTAAAATTAAAAATATACTTTAAGAATAATGCAGAAAATTTTATTTAAAAATGAGTAAAAACACGCCAGATACGATGAGACAGAGGGCTAAAATTTCTTTTAAATTTAGCCTCTCACCAAGAAATATGACAGCCAAAATGATAGCCAGCACAACGCTAAATTTATCAACCAGCGCTACCTGATAGACCTTGCCTGCTTGCATAGCTTTAAAATACATAAGCCACGAAAGACCAGTCGCCATGCCACTTAGTATGAGAAAAAGCCAGTTTTTTGGACTTAGCGAGCTTAATGGCTGCCATTTTTTAGCCACGCTTAAAAGCAAAACAAGCATCAAAATGACGACGATCGTTCTTATAAATGTCGCAAAATCGCTGTCGATATCTTTTACGCCTAGCTTTGCAAAGATCGCTGTAAGTGCAGCAAAAACAGCCGAAAGAGCTGCGTAGATAAACCACTCTGGCATCTTTATCCTTATAAATTTAAAGGGGCAAATTTGCTTCGCCCCAAGCTAAATTTATCCCTCGTAATCACCAAGCATATCAAGCGTAGGAGCAAAATATAAAGCCCCAGTTACTGGCGTGCTAAAGTCAAGCAGTCTATCTGAGTTGCCTTTTGGCTCGCCGATAAACATCTTTTTAAGCATAAGCTCAACCGTTGAAAATGTGCTAGCATAAGCGATGAAGTAAGTGCCTGTTTTGCTGCCTTCAGTAAATGGCATATTGCCACGCACAACCTTTTTATCGTCGCCGACATTTGCAGCAGCTGAGTGTGAATTTGTAGGTTTTACGCTCTCATCCATCTCGATGTCATACTCTTTTGAGCGGCCTATAACCTTTTCTTGCTCGCTTACGCTTGTGGCGTTCCACTCTTTCATTTTGTGGAAGTATTTTTGAACAAAAACGTAGCTACCACCTTTAAATTTAGCGTCCTCTTTGCCGACTTTTGCAAAAAGGTCTCTATCTTCGCCATCAGGGTTTTCAGTGCCATCGACAAAGCCGATGATCGCCCTGCCGTCGTGATACTTAAAGCCTTGAGTCTCATCTGTAAGCTCTGCAAATTTAAACAAAACTTCTTTGATATTTTGCGCCATGTCAAAGCAGTCAGCCGCATTTAGAGCGCGGATGTGGATGTGGATATCGCCCTTTGTGCTAACAGCCTCGTGCTTGTCGCCTTTGATAGCTTTAAAATTTACAAGCTCTTTTGGCAATTCTTTTGAAATTTCAAGCTTTTTCCAAGCATCATGACCCACGCCAAGGACGCAATTTACATTTTCATTTGCGCCAAATCTAACTTTGGCAGTTTTATTTAAATTTACAACCAAAGCACAAAGCTTAGCAAAGCCCTCTTTACATGCCTTTTTGTCGCCTTTTAAGACCCATGTTTGAAAGACTGTGTTGTTACCAGGTGTTTGTGTGACCTCTTGTGAATTTACACTCATTTTTTCTCCTTTAAATTTTGTTTTTATGCTATGTTTTCTAAATTTAATTGCTCGTTGATCTGCTCGTCGCTATCGTCAAAGACAAACTCAACCTTATTTGCACCAAAGCTCTTAGCTATCGCCTCAAGCGTGTCGCGAGCTGATTTGTGAATTTTGCTTTGAAGCTGCGAGATAAGACGAACGCTCATCTTTTTGACTTCGTTTCTAGCCTCTTGGATTAGTCTATTTTTATCTTCTTCTGTAAATGTGCTACCAAAAAAGCCATTTAGCGAGTCAGGCAGCAAAAATGGTATAAATTTGCCATTTTTTTCATCGTAAAATTTCATATCGGCGATTGAAAATTTATACTTACATGGGGGCATTTTTATCTTATAGCTAGAGTTTGCGATCTGCATGATCTCGAGCTTTGGGCTGGTTAGATCGTAGATAAAATTTATCTCAAACTCAAATATCATCGAAAGCTTCTTCTCGCTTACGAGCCACCTTAGATACTCTTTGCCGAAATTTCCAAATGCATGATCTGTCTTTGTGACGATCTCTTTGCTATAAACTTGAAAAACAGATAGCTCGCCGATGCTTTTTAGCTGCGAAATTTCAGTGCTAACGGATACATTTTCGCTATCATCTTTTGCCTTTTTTAGCGCCTTGTTTGACCTATAAAATGCAAATGCCAAAATAGCTAGCAAGATAGCTAATATCAAATTTGCGTATTCGCTCATATTTTCTCCTTTAAAGCCCGCATTTTATCCTAAATTTGTAAAGCAAAAGAAATTTATCACTCTGGCAAGGTGATAGGGCTCTTATAAGGCATGTGAGCTCCCACTATCTTAGTAGTCTCGTCCTCCAAGCCATCAAGCACCTTTTCTCTTGTTTTGGCAGCTTGCGCTGGATCTACATCATAAGTGATAGATATGCTTGGCTCGACCTCTTGCACTGCTAGGACGTGAAGAAGGTCAGCTATAAAGATGATCTTGTCGTTATCTGCCTCAAAGCTTATCATGTTGTGCCCTGGAGTGTGGCCGTAAGCTGGGATAGCCATGATCTTTAGTGCCCCGTTAAATAGCGGCTTTTTATGATCAAAAAAGCTCTTATCATCCTTATAAAGCGATAAAATTTCTTTTATCCTCTCATCTTTGCCCTTCATCCAGTAGTCCCACTCCTTTTCATCTATAAGAAGCTTGGCGTTTTTAAATGTCTTTTTGCCTCCATCTATGAGCCCACCTATGTGATCAGGATGAGCATGCGTGATGATGACGTAGGTTAGATCCTCTGGCTTTATATTGCCAAAAGTTTGCAGATCATACTTTAAAACCTCCAAGCTATCTTCATAGCCGCTATCTATGAGCGCTGTGTAGTCATCGCACTTTGCAAACATTACGTTGTGTTTGTTTGGTAAATTTTTAGTATTTGCCACAAGCTCTTTTTGCGCCTCATCTTTGGCTATTAGCTTATCTACTGGCGCGTCAGTCGTCTTTAGTGAAAATACATAAAGATTGCATCCGCCCATAGATCCTATCCATACTTGATCGTTTTGCTTGCTAACCACCTCATCATCGGCACAAAAAGCCAAAGTGCAAAACAACGCAAGGCTTAATAAACTCTTTTTCATATCTCATCCTTGAATAAATTTGCGAAATTTTAGTCCTGTAAATTTAATGAAAAATAAT